>PXTV01000177.1:0-2764 GCA_003022985.1 Bacteroidetes bacterium SW_11_45_7
GAAGATCGAAATCCTTTTGAAGGGCCACGTTCACACTTTCTGAGTGACCGCCCTCCACGGGCACACGCACAGCCGTTACGGTAATCCGCATATCGGGTGTATCAAATATTTTGCGCGATTCGTTGATCAGCTTCATCTCTTCTTTTGTGTAGTCATTGTCCTGAAAGTCATCGCACCGGGGCAAGCAGTTGCGATCAATCGGATGAGGATATGTGCGTTCTCCGTTTTGCCCGGCTCGCTCGTTTTCCAATTGGCGTACAGCGTCAGCACCTGACCCAGTCACAGATTGATAGGTGGAAATAACCAATCGCTCGATGCCATACTTCTGCTGCAGTGGCTGTAAAGCTACCATCAACTGGATTGTAGAGCAATTAGGATTGGCGATCAAGGAATGATCTGATTGGAGAAGATCGCCATTGACTTCCGGCACAATCAATGGCACGTTGGCATCCATCCGCCAGGCTGAGGAATTATCGATCACAACCGTGCCTTTTTCAGTAAAGGGTTTGGCCCCCTCTTCAGCAATAGCTCCGCCAGCTGAGAATAACGCCAGATCTGGCGCTTCTTCAAGTGCATCTGGTAATGTTTGGATCGTATGGTCGATGCCACGAAATGACACAGTTCCGCCTGCCGACCGCTCCGATGCAACCGGAATCAGCTCCTCTACAGGAAATTTTCTCTCTTGAAGAACCCGGAGCATCTTTTGGCCTACTAAGCCGGTAACGCCTACAACTGCTGTTTTCATTTTTCTTAACCCTTTCTTAATCGAAATTAAGCTCTTTCTTTGAATCCTTTGATGTTCATTAATTTTACTTGTCTATGCGAACCGCCATTATTCTTGTTTTATTGCTCATTTCAGTGTTTGCTTGGTCACAGTCATCTTTTACCGATGATTTTTCAGATGGTGATTTCACAGCAAACCCACAGTGGCTCGGAGATACAGCCAAGTTCATTGTTAATCCCAACAATCAGCTTCAATCTAACGGGCCTCAGGTCACAGATGAAGCGGTTCTCTATACACCAGTGACACCTGCCGATAGTACCATTTGGGAGTTTCATGTGGAATACGATTTCAACCCCTCGGGGAGTAATTTTTCAGAAGTTGTGCTCAGTTCCGATCAGCCCTCATTATCCGGTTCTTACAATGGTTACTATGTAAGCATTGGCGGTTCAAACGATAAGGTATCTCTCTACATTCAACAAGGGGGTACAAGCACCAAACTCATTGACGGCCAGGATGACGTCCTTGATGATTCACCGATCTCTGTCAGCGTGAAGGTTTCCCGTGATACGTTCGGCAAATGGCGCTTATGGCGTGACACCTCAGGCACGGGCAATAACTATAAGTTGGAAGGCTCCGCAACTGACAAGACCCATCAAAATGGCAATTTTTTCGGCCTTTTTCTGGATTATACCTCTACACGCCATGACAAATTTTTCTTTGATGATTTTTCGATTACCAATACAGTGGTTGATACCACAGGCCCGGCCATCCAGGATTTAGTGGCGCCCACTAACACCACAGTAAGAATGTTCTTCAATGTGCCCGTCAAGAAAGGACCTGCTGAAAATCCATCCAATTATTCGATCGACCAGGGGATAGGCCAACCGTCTTCTGCAACCCTTAGTAGCAACCGCACAATGGTTGAGTTAACACTCAGCAATCAGCTTTCATTGGGAACTACTTATGAACTAACGGCTCAAAATCAAACGGATCTCAGTCAGAACACATCAACTTCTTTAATAAAAACGTTTACCTTTTATCAGGCGCAACCTGATGATATCGTATTCAATGAGCTATCCCCTGATCCCGATTCATCAGCACCTGGCGACACTCCGGATGAAGAGTTTGTTGAATTGGTAAATACATCACCCTTTGCTGTATCCCTTGCGAACTGGTCTTTTGTAGTGAATGATGATACGTTTTCACTCCCAGCGCAAACCATCGAGCCGGATTCGTTAGTCATTTTAACCGATGACGGGAATGTGCCCCTGTTCAATCCCTATGGCAATGTAATACCTGTTAATGGGTGGGGCCAGTTCCTGTTAACCAACGGAGGGGCGAATGTTGAGCTTCTCAATGATTCCGGACAGGTCATTGACCGGGTTCGCTACTCTGATACATGGTATGATCAAGCTGCTGATCCTCCTGGCTGGACTTTTGAGCGGATCCTGCCAGCGAACGATTGTGATTTGCGGTCCAATTGGGTAGTATCGCGCGATTCGTCAGGAGGTACGCCAGGCCGTCCTAATAGCGTCACCGGCTCTTTTGCCGATAGGACAGGGCCAGCGATGACGGCTGTCCGGGTTGATTCAACAACATCTATCACCCTGACTTTCGATGAGCCACTCGACAGTAGTAATGCTGCCAGTACCTCCCGTTATGCAATCGATAGTGGTTTAACGGTTACCGGTGCTCAACCTATAGGTCCTGATTTTACAACGGTCCAAATTGTTCTATCGCCAGCCATGGATTCCTCATCATCCTATGCACTAAGGACGGATATGCTTTTGGACTGCTTGGGCGATCCCGCTTCGGATACCATCGATTTTGCACTGCCGTTGGCGGCACAAAAGGGCGATGTCATCATCAACGAAATCATGTACAACCCCGATCCACCTGATTTACCCTCGGTTGATTATGTGGAGCTCTTCAACCGCAGCGATCATGCCGTGAATCTCCGCGACTGGAAATTTGCCGATGCAACATCAAGTGTGACGCTCAACAATTCCTTACTGCTGAAGGGTGATTATGTCTTTTTGT
>PXTV01000177.1:2800-8630 GCA_003022985.1 Bacteroidetes bacterium SW_11_45_7
GATAACAGTGATGTGGATTCCTTTCGGGCAGCCGGCTATGCCAACGTTTTGGGCGTTTCCTCCTTCCCTGCCGTCAATCAGACCGGTGACGACCTGGTGTTGAGAAGCAGGGATAGCAGCCTTATCAATGCCGTATTTTATTCACAGGATTGGTACGAAAAAGAAGAAGAGGGCTGGAGCCTTGAACGAATCGACAGCGAGGTGCCCTGTAATAATGCCGGTAATTGGAAAGCGTCAGAAGCACCAGAGGGTGGTACGCCCGGCCGCGTCAATTCCGTAGCAGGAGAATTCGAGGATGTAACGCCACCCGATCTTAGGCGTGCCTTTGTTCAGGACAGCACGCTTCTCCAACTCTTCTTCTCGGAAGCATTGGACAGCACAACGGCCACTGTTGCGAGTAACTATTCCATCGACAACAACATCGGTCAGCCCGACTCTGCTGATCCTGTCGGTCCCCGCTTCACCCGGGTCGATCTTTTCCTCGATCAACCCCTCGACAAGCAGACGATCTATACAGTTACTGTGGAGAATGTAAGCAACTGTGCCGGCAAGACAATTATGATGAATAATACGGCCGAATTGGGCGTACCCGCACCTATCGACAGCTTTGACATTGCCATCAACGAAGTGCTGTTCAACCCCGAAAGAGGAGGTAACGGTGTGGACTATGTGGAGCTCTACAACAGATCCGGCCAAATCCTCGATCTTAGCGAATTAAAGATTGGAGAAGCAGCCCCGGCCACGCCCGATCAACCTGACGAACAAGCCACCATTAGCGAGCGTGGCTATCTTTTCCTGCCCGGTACTTATTTGCTTGTCAAAAAACAGAAAGACTCGAAAAATCCCGACAACTTCATGGACATCTCGTCTATGCCCAACTATCCCAATGATGAAGGCGTGGTGATCCTCGCTAAGGATAGCAACACGTTCATCGATCAACTCAGATACAAAGATGATTGGCACTTCGAGCTGCTGGATGATGAAGATGGCGTCTCGTTGGAGCGGATCAGCTACGAAGAGCCCACGCAAAACGAGGATAACTGGCATTCAGCTGCCTCAACGGTTGGCTATGGCACACCTGCTTATCAGAATTCGCAATTCGGGTTGAGAAAGAATCTTGCGGATAAAGTTACTGTGACACCTGACGTCTTTTCCCCTGATGGTGATGGCCACAAGGATTTCCTTACCATTAGCTACCAATTCAACCGGGGCGGTTACTCGGCCAACATCACCCTCTTTGATGCCAAGGGCCGCGAGATCAAGCGTTTAGCCCGCAACGAGCTGCTGGGCTATGAAGGGAGATTCCGCTGGGATGGCGTCACGGGCAATGGCCAGAAAGCCCGTATCGGCTACTATGTTATCTACTTTGAAGTATTCGATGAAAGCGGTAATACCCAACGTTTTAAGAAGACGGCTGTGCTGGGAGGTAAAATCGACTAATATTGTGATGTTTGTAAGGACATGCCCACCTCCTATACTATCCATGGAATCGCCTCCCTTCTCAAAGCCGAGTTGCTGCAAAAGGCCGATGATCAGGTGATCGAGCACCTTGCGCTCGACACGCGCACGCTTCATCACCCTGAAAGCTCGCTCTTTTTTGCTATCAAAGGGAAGCGGCACGATGGCCATGCCTACATTGGCGAAGCATACCAACAAGGCGTGCGGAACTTCATTGTGACAACTGCACCCAACGATGATTTGCCGGAGGCCAACATGCTCCGGGTGAATGACGCCACTCAGGCTTTGCATAAACTCACCGCCCGCCACCGGCAGAAATTTACCATACCGATCATCGGCATAACGGGCAGCAACGGCAAGACGATTGTCAAGGAATGGCTCAGCCAGCTCCTCGAGCTCGATTTGAAGCCGGCATCTCGCGAGTGGGTGAAATGGAAGCTCTCCAACACATAATCCGACCCACAATCGGCATTTTCACAAACATTGGCCCCGCCCATGATGAAGGCTTCCTCAACAGGCAGCACAAGGTCAAAGAAAAACTCAAGCTGTTCTTTAATACCGATATCCTTATCTATTGCAGCGACTACCAGGAAATTACACAAGGAATTCTGGATAGCAGAAAATCACACCATGACGAGAATAATGTCAAGTTCACCAGTTTTACATGGTCTATGCAGGGCAATGAGGCCGATCTCCCTATCAGATCAGTGGAAAAGAAAAATGGAGCCACGACAATCTCAGCTGTTCATCATGACGAACCCATTGCTATCACGATTCCCTTCACAGATGACGCTTCCATTGAAAACGCCATCCACTGCTGGGCATCGATGATCTGTCTGGGATGCGAACAGGAGCGTATCCAGGAGCGCATGCAGGAACTCCGGCAAGTAGCCATGCGGCTGGAGCTAAAGAATGCGGTCAACAATTGCTCCCTGATCAACGACAGCTACAACTCCGATTTGCACTCCCTATCCATTGCACTTGATTTCCTCAACCAGCAGCAGCAACACGCGCGCAAAACGCTTATCCTTTCTGATATCCTGCAGAGTGGCATGGATGAGCAAGAACTTTATCAGCAGGTCAGCCGGATGATCCAACAAAAAGGGGTTGATCGGTTTATTAGTGTCGGACAAGCCCTTTCCCGCCATCAAGCGTTGTTCAAATCGAACAATGAACTGCCATCTTCTTTTTTCTCCTCAACGAACCAATTGTTGAACGAGCTTTCTGCAGACGACTTTCAAAATGAAGGCATCCTTTTAAAAGGGGCAAGAGCTTTTGGGTTTGAACAAATCGGTAATCTGCTTGAGCAGAAGGTCCATGAGACGGTTCTGGAAATCGATTTGCGCGCCATCGCCAACAATCTGAATGTCTACCACGGCTATCTCAACCAGGACACGCGCATCATGGCAATGGTCAAGGCATTCTCGTATGGCAGTGGCTCGTACGAGATCGCCAATCTCCTCCAGTTCCATCGTGTGGATTATTTAGCCGTGGCCTATGCAGATGAAGGAGTGGCCCTGCGAAAGGCGGGCATTACGCTGCCCATTGTGGTGCTCAATCCCGAGCGTAGAAGTTTTGCCACTATGATGCATCACAATCTTGAACCGGAGATTTACAGCAGGCGTCTGTTGGAAGAATACGAAAAGGCGGTTTTTGAGAGGGAGACCGTAGCGGATGTTGAACCATTTCTTATCCACCTCATGCTGGACACGGGCATGCAACGGTTGGGCTTCGAAGAGGACGATCTTACGTGGCTTGTGGAGAAGCTGAAGGACAGTCCTTATCTGCAGGTTGAAACCGCTTTTTCCCACCTTGCCGCCAGTGGTGATGATGGTGAGATCGCATTCACAAGAGAACAGATCGATTTATTCGACAGGATGAGCAACGAGCTCATGGAACAGCTCGGGTATTTCTTCTTGCGGCATATCCTCAACTCGGGCGGTATTCTGCGTTACCCGGAAGCCCAGTACGATATGGTACGGCTCGGCCTTGGCATGATCAGCTGGAACCGGGGAGTTCGCTACAAACCACCATTTCTCAGATTAAAAATATCCCGGCCGGAGAAACGGTGGGCTATGGCAGGCAAGGAAAGGCCGAGCACGATATGACCATTGCTACAGTGGGGCTCGGCTATGCCGATGGAGTGAGCTACCAGCTCAGCAACGGAAAAGGGGCTATGCTCGTCAATGGGCAACAAGCGCCCATAGTAGGCACGGTTTGTATGGACATGTGCATGTTGGACGTCACGCACATTGAGAACGTGCAGGAGGGCGATGAAGTGGTCGTTTTCGGCCGCGACTTACCTGTGGAAAAAGTGGCCAAATGGGCAAATACCATCCCATATGAAATCCTTGCCACTATTCCGGGCCGTGTAAAAAGGGTGTATTATCAGGAGTGAAGTCATGAAAATATGTTAACCAAATAAGGATGTCATTCATCACTCGATAAAATAGCCAATCCAAAGGCTAAAATAGTACCAATTAATAATGCATTCCGTTTGTCTTTTTTATCCTTTTCTTGAATGCTTTGCTGAACAAATTCATCCCAATTGTTGAAACCAAACTTTGTTACTTCATCGGTTAAATCATTTTTTGAAAAGCCAGCTTTTTCTAATAAAGATTCGTATTCATAAAAATCAGCCGAATTCGCCTTGTTTTCTCTGATCTTATTGTATAAGTTCTGTAGCCTTTGCTTTTCGTCTATTTGAAGAACCTGTGTCATAATGAAGGTTGAGTATGCTAAACTGTTGGGTTACTGTCTTTTCTTATTTAACTTCTCTAAGATGCTTTTCGTTCGTTGAATGGCATGTAACTCTATCAAGGCCTGATTCTTAATATCTTCTATCTCATCTTTATCTTCTTCAACTTCATCAATATGGAAAAGCTACTAAAAACTCCAATCGCAATTTGCTGAAGAGAGTCCATTCATTCTCTTCTGTAAAGACTCATTTCGCTTCGTTTTTGAGAACGGATTTTTGAGAATCATTTGCCTTTAGACATGAGGCGTTGAAAATCATCAAAAGCGAAAAAAACAATAGAAAAATATAAGCTGTATACCTTCATCAAGAGACCTTATAAAACTTTTCCAGAACATGTAAATGTAAAAATCATAACTGAAATCCAAGAATTATAACATAGCATGCACAAACTAAATCTCCGGGTTTTATTGCTTTTATTGCTAATTACCCATCACATCTTCTTCCCCATCATTCTAATCATTTCACCGATACCCTGATGATACGTGCCTTCATCGAGCTCGATTTCCAGCTGTTCCAGTGCCTGAATAGACAAACCCTTAAAATCCTGGCGGATATCTTCTTTGTTATAGAGCATATCAAGGTCCCTGGGACCGCCTGATGTGTAGAGCACCTGGTTTTCGGAAAACGCTTCGAGCAGCATTGTGCCGCCTTTTTTCAAAGCAGTCACCATCTTCTCATGGAAAGGTCTGCGGATATGGGAAGACATATGGGTAAAGATGAGGGCGATGACATCATAAGTGGCCGGCTCCGGTTGATAATCCTCGTAACTTTGCAGGAAGTAGTTGATGGTTACGCCTTCCTCCTTTGCAAGATTGAGCGCTTTGAGGCGCGCATTTTCGCTGATATCGAACGCATCGACCGTCCAGCCCTTTTTCGCTGCATGAACGGCATTGCGTCCTTCGCCATCACCCGGCAACAGGAGCCGTCCCGGGTTGGCATAATCGAGATAGATCCGCAAATATTCATTTGGCTGCTTGCCATAGATGAATTCATCTGCACGATACCGTTCTTCCCAAAAGTCTTTCATGAAGTGATTTTTTCACGGCTGTATTGTTGGATCACCTGAATGAGTTGCAGAAGATAATTGGGCAGGTCGGGTGGGCGCTGTGCTGAAACGATATGGCGGTCTGTCACTGCGGATTCGTCCACCCAGTTGGCCCCTGCATTGATAAGATCGTCCTTAATCCCCGGTGTGCTGGTGACTGTATAGCCCTTGAGAATGCAGGCAGATGCGAGCACCCATCCGGCATGGCAAATTTGGCCGATGGGCTTCTCATTTTCGTGAAAATGACGGACGAGCTTTAACACGGACTCAAAGCGCCTCAGACGGTCGGGCGCCCAGCCGCCCGGCACGAGAAGTGCATCGTAGTGACCAGCGATCACATCGTCAAAGGACACATCGGCTGCTGCCGGCACACCGTGCTTGCCGACATAGCGCTCAGCTTGTCGCTCGCCAACAATGTGAACTATAGCCCCTGCTTCGCGCAGGCGGTAGACCGGGTACCAAAGCTCCAGGTCTTCAAAATCGCGGTGGACAAGGTTGACGATTTTCTTGCCGGTCAGTTCCATAGAGAAACGGTTTTTGAGGCGATAAAAGGATGAGAGTTAAGTTTA
>PXTV01000178.1 GCA_003022985.1 Bacteroidetes bacterium SW_11_45_7
CATCCACAGCCACCGAATCATCTATAGCTACAGTGCCTGAATCAGGATTCAATGGTGAGCCGCTAAACAAGTCAACAGCTACGTCATCCACTGCCCAGTGGTCAAATCCGCTGCCACTATTGCTTAATTGCCGCCAGCGGAAACGGGTTGAGGATGTTCTGGCAGATTGTGGGATCACCTCCTGGACCAGGGCGAAGGAGGGATAATTGTCGGTATCATATACATTGATATTACTCCATGTTGCGCCTCCATCCGTAGAATACGCAAGGGCCACTTCCTCCCCATTATCGGCACTCTCGCAACTGCCACCACCCGTGCCTATTTTCAGATGGAACGTGATCAGGCCATCACCACTTACATTCAAATCTTTTGTGATGACTTCACGCGTATTGCTTCCGTCAAAATAAAGGGCATTGGCACCGCTCACCGTACCGCAGCCACTTGCAGCTGACCCGCCCTGAATACTGCTCCAGTTACTGCTATCGATACCGGGGTCAAAGTCATCCTCCACTTTTGACGAACTCAGGGCAAACCAGTTCAGTTGGTTAGTGCCCCCTTTGTTATAGATTTTCAGTGTCCTGTACGTACTATCGTCACATTGTGCGATCGTGACATTCATGGAGTCGGGAGACACAGTGATTGACGGGGCGCCAAGGCCCACTGCATTCAGCGTAATAGATGTGTCCTGATCGTTATTTTGGATGGTCAGCTGTGCCGTATAGGGTTGGATCGTATCGGGCGTAAACGTAACAATTACTTGGGAAGAGTCAAATGGGGGGACTACCAGCGATGTATCGCTTACGCTAAAGACTGTGTCCGTGGTTGCCATATTACCAACCCGGAGCGAATCACAACCGGTATTGTAGACCTTGAAGGTATCCTTGCCGGAAGTGCCCACCATGTGGGAGCCAACGTTCATGTTTGTGTCGGAAAGCGCTATTGAAGAGGGGCCATTCACAACCTTGATCGTAGGAATAGTATAGGATGAGTTGAGTGGGTCATTAGTGGTCATCTTTACCCTGTCGGTATACTGACCATTTGTCAAGCCGGTAGAGGTAAACATCACGTTAAAAGTGTCTGTGGCATTAACGGCTACGTTACCCGAATCAGTAACGTTACCATAAGCTATATCATCGATCCAGCCGGCATCTGCATTATTCGAAACCGATCCATCCTTGTCATAAACCCATTTAAACGTATGCGTACCAGAACTAACAGAATAACTTTCCTGGACCCAGGAGCTGGTTCCAGACCACGAATCCTGTAAACTCCCATCAATGTAAAAACGCAGATAATCATAATTGCCTTCTGATGAAATTTTGCGGTAAAAACTGAGTGTTCCTGCAGATACGTCTTTTGTAACTTGTAAGGTAGATTGTTCGTCATGGGTAATATTGCCTGATCTGGCTGAATACGTTCCACTATTTTGTTGGTTGGAAACGATCATCCAATCTGCATCACCGCTGTTTTTATCCCATGGATGCTTCGAAAAATCACCTGACTCAAAATCATCATTTAGGCCGGGATTTTTAATGCCACGCCATTCAAGTGTATCTGAACCGCTGTTGGTAATCGTTACAGGCAAATACACCGTATCGTTGCACCCCGTGAATGTTGTGGATAAGGTATCCGGACTAACACTTGCTTGGGGGGCCGGCAGCCCTTTTCCTTTAAGAGCGAGCGTTGTATCACCGCCATCGCTTGTGATGGATAGTGTTTCGTTATAATCTTTGATCGAATCGGGTTGAAATGTTACCAGCACAGGCATTGAATCGAATGGCTGCAAAATAGCTGATGCTGTATCTACCGTAAAAGCTGAATCAGAGGTTGTTAGCGAAGAAATGTTCATGGTATCACAACCCCTGTTATACACGGTAAAGGAGTCAACATCAATGGCGCCCTTCTTAAGGGTGTCCATGCTTAGAAGTGAGTCGGATACGGCCAAAAATGGATTACCTTGAAGCGTTATGCGGGCAGGTAATTGAACGGAGGGATTCACAGGATCATTTGAGTTGATAGTGACGGAATAGAAAGCATCTCCATCAACTAAGTCTTTACCGTAAAAGGTTAATTGGACAGTGGTTGAGCTATCGATAGCCAGCTCTCCGGAATCCTGTGTAGTTGTAACATTTTTGGGCTCACTGGTTGATAAAGCCCATTCTAATGTGTCGGTACCACCGGTATTTGATATGCTCAACGGCAATGTCACGGAATCATTGCAGCCGGTAATAGTGCCAAAAAGGGAATCACTTGGCGTTGTGGAGATTACCGGTGCACCAAGGCCTTCGCCCTGGAGAAACACGGACGTATCACTTGCTGAGTTGAAGATGGTCAGCGTATCGTCATAAGTTTGTATAGCGGTCGGTGCAAATGTGACTGTAACGCGTTGCGAGTCGTAAGGTAAAATGGAAAAACTGGTATCATTGACAGTATATACGCTATCTGTCGTTGTTATGTCCGTTATCTCAAGTGTATCGCAAACAGGATTAGAAATAGTGAACGTGTCCTGATGCGTGTCGCCTATCATATGACTGCCTAAATCTACTGAAGTATCAGACAGGCCAATTGCATGCGGCACATTGATAGTCAATAAAGTAGGCAGCAAATAATTGCTTGAATCGGGATCGTTGGACTGAATGAAAATCGTATCCGGGTATTGACCGGCTATCAAATCCGTTCCATCGAAAGTAAAATCTACCGAAACTGAATCGCCAGCAGCAACAGTGCCGCTATCAGGCGTTATATTGAGTAATCGAACTGGCGGATTCTGAACCTGGTAGAGCTGGTTTGGGCGGCTGCAGGTATTTGCTCACTCACAAGCCCATAAACGCCATCGAAATTGTTATAGGTATAGGTGTTAATGTCCGCCCAGCTTGTTCCCCCATCGTTTGAATACTGAAGGAGCATGTATTCATCAGAGGCACCGGGTGATTCACAATTGGTACCGCTGGTTGTGGCTTTTAGATAAAGTTCTATCGTTCCTCCGCGCAAGGTATTTAGATCGATGGTTGAAATTTGACGAATCCCTGAGGATCCCCCAAACCACAAATGATTGGTTCCTGAATTGGCCCCGCAATAGGTTTCAGAAGAGACCCCATTCATCGAACTCCATATAGAGTTGTCTATAGCGGGGTCAAAATCATCGCTAATACTCTTACCCTTTCGAGCTTCCCAGGTTAAAGTACTATCCCCTTCGTTATAGATTGTGAAAGTTTCTGTTACGGAATCATTACAGGATGCGATTGACCCATTGAGTGTATCAGGGCTGACAGCAATATCCGGTGATACCAGACCAGTACCTTGTAGATTGACAGAAGTATCACCAGCTGTGCTAAAAATAGTTAATGTATCATCATAAGATTTGACTTCGGCAGGTGTAAAAGCCAAAACAACGCGTTGCGAATCGTATGGTAAAATGGAAAAGCTGGTATCATTCACATTATAAACGTTATCGGTAGTGTTGATATCTGTCACGGCCAACGTATCGCAAACAGGATTAGAAATGGTGAAGGTATCTTTGTGGGTGCTGCCAATCAGATGGCTGCCCAAATCCAGTACAGTATCCGACAAACCAATTGCATGCGGCACATTGATAGTCAATAGAGTAGGCAGCAAATAATTGCTTGAATCGGGATAGTTGGACTGAATGAAAATCGTACCCGGGTATTGACCGGCTATCAAATCCGTTCCATCGAAAGTAAAATCTACCGAAACTGAATCGCCAGCAGCAACAGTGCCGCTATCAGGCGTTATATTGA
>PXTV01000179.1:0-2747 GCA_003022985.1 Bacteroidetes bacterium SW_11_45_7
ATCAATCCGTTTTCTCCGATGCCGAAGGCATCGTACCGACACCCTTCCTGTTAGGTTACGCCTTTTAAGTTTATCTTCGATCCCTTCGGATCGTGGTTATTTTGCCATTATTGCTATAAACTTTGGATGCCTAAGGCATCGAATTCCTTTTCAAAAATGAAGATCAGTGCCCACAAGCTCAGGCAGGAAGTTTGGTTCCAGAGCAGCCGCAGTGGCGGTAAAGGGGGCCAGCATGCCAATAAGACGGAGTCAAAAGTGATAGCGAACTTCCATGTGGACGGGTCTGCCCAACTCAATGACCGCCAGAAACAGCGGATCAAGCGCAAACTGAAGAACCGCATCACCAAAGATGGCATTCTCCAGGTAAGTGCAGAAGCTCACCGATCGCAAGCCAAAAACAAGGAGGTGGCGTTAAACAAGCTGGAGCAGCTCCTCAAAGAAGCTACAAAACGCAGTAAAAAGCGTATCCCCACCAAACCAGGCAAACAGGCAAAAGAAGAGCGGCTGAAAGAAAAACGCATCCGGTCCGAGAAAAAAGAAATGCGAAAGAAAGTGAAATGGAAGGGGGGCTGAACTGTATTGTAGTCGTTCGAAGGAGAATCACGCCACGATAATTTCTACGTGGGCCTGATCCCCCAAATTCTCATTACCAGAATGAAGGATGGGTGGTTCAATAAAAAAGAGGACCTGCTCCCTCTCAGAACAGATCCTCAAAGATTGACTGCTACTCGACCTTACCGGTTGACGATGATCTTCCGCGTTAGCGTTCTTTCACCTGTGGAAAGTTTGACGTAGTAAACACCACCAGCTTCCTTTTCAAAGTCCATGGTTTTCTGATAAGACGTTCTATCCCGGAGCTTGTCTTTCATCATGCTTTCACCAAGCACATTGTAGATGGCAATGGTAACATCCTGCCGCTGAGCCATCTCCAGCTCAAGCGTTACTTTGTCCGAAGTGGGATTGGGATAAATGGTCAAGTTTTGGTCAAGACTTGCTTCCGTCACGCCAACATCCCCCTCAACGGTAACTGTGAGTGTTGCGGAGCAATTGTTCTCATCCGTAACAGTGACTGTATAACTGCCGGGACTTAAGCCCGTGGGATTCTGGATGGTGTCATTATTGCTCCAGCTGTAACTGTAAGGAGCAGTACCGCCTGAGACCGACAGATCAATAGCACCATTATTGCCACCTATAGCATCTGTTACGGAATTGGTATCGACACTTAAAGAGGATGGTTCGTTAATTGTCGTATTCACGGTGGTCTGACAGTTATTGTCATCATTGACAAATACGGTAACCTGTCCCTCATCAAGACCATCAAACGTACTATCCGTTTGGAAGGTATTGCCATCAGTCGAGTACGAATAAGTAGGTGTGCCGCCACTTGCATCAACAGCAAGCGAGCCATCCGAAGCACCATCACAACTCACATCGCTTTGTTGCACGATGGAGGCCGTAAGAGGGCTCGGCTCGTTGACAGTAACAGTTGTGTCATCCGTGCACCCGTTATCGTCCCTTACGCTTATGGTTTTCGATCCGGCTGACAGGTTGCTGAATGTGTTATTGGTCACGTAAGGGCCACCATCAATTGAAAATTCATAAGGTGTAGTACCGCCTGAGCCCATAGCCGATACAGATCCGTCAGCATCCCCGTTACAGCTCACATCACTACCCACCATTGCACTTGCATCCAACGGCTGCGGTTCGCTTATTGTCACTGTTTCAACGATGCTGCAATTGTTAGCATCCGTTATGGTTACATCATAGCTGCCCGCTGTCTGGCCTGTAATTGACGCAGATGATGACGAAACGCTCCAGGAGGAGGAGTACGATGGGCTGCCACTAAAGGGTGTGCCGCCCGTTACATTATCCACAGATGCCTGTCCGTCACTACCACCGTTACAGCTCACATCTTGTGCTGATGTATTAGCCGCCAGCGGATTCGGTTCGTCAATGCTTACCGTATCGATAACATCGCAATTATTGGCATCTTCCACACTCAGTATATAATTGCCGGCTGCCAAATTGGAAGCAGTTGCTGAGGATGAATTGGCGTTCACCCAGTTGTACGAATAATTGGGTGTGCCGCCAGTGACATTTGCTGCTGCATTGCCATCTGAACTTCCGGGACAACTGGCATCTGTTGTGACAAAAGAAATGCTCAGCTCGTTTGGCTGATTGATCGTTACACTCGTTGCATCGATGCAACCGCTTTGATCTTCAACAGTTACCGAATACGTGCCTTGCACCAAACCTGTGTTTTGGGCTCCATTGGTTCCATCATCCCACGTGTAAGTTAAACCAGTTCCTCCTGAAGCCGATACAGTAGCTGACCCATCGCTTCCGCCATTGCAAGAGACGTCTATGGTCGTATCAACAGCAATCGATGGGCCACCAACATTGGTCACGGTGACTGTAGCTGTTTTGTCGCAGCTCGTGTTATTGTTGGTTACTGTGACGGTGTAAGAGCCGGCACCGACAGTAATCAACTGGCCCGATTGCCCATTCGACCAGTCATAGCTGTAGTTACCGGTTGGTGACGTCACTTCGGCAGTTCCATTGCTTTGATTGCAATCGGCCTGTGTCGTATTGGTACTGATGCTAAAGCCGCTCGGTTCATCGACTGTTGCTGTATCAATAACTGTGCAGTTATTATCATCGCTAACAGTAACAATGTAAGTGCCGCCACTCACATTGCTCAACAAAGCCCCTTGGTCCCCTGTGTTCCAGGTATAGTTGTAAGGGCT
>PXTV01000179.1:2877-6156 GCA_003022985.1 Bacteroidetes bacterium SW_11_45_7
AGGGTAACGGCAAGCGGTGAGGGCTCGTTGATGGTAATGGATGAGGAAGCATCGCAATTCGTGCTGTCGTCCGTTACTGTTACTGAATAAGACGCGGGTGAGAGACCGCTAATGGAGGGGTTGGAACTGCCGTTACTCCATGCAAATGTGTAACTGCCCGATCCGCTACTTGCCGAAGCTGTTGCACTACCATCATCAGCACCATGACAACTGATATCGTTCTTGGTGACATTCAATGTTGGTGCTCCTGGTGCGGTGACTGTAGCTGTTGCTGTACCCGTACAACCGTTAGCATCCGTGACAGTTACCGTATAGGAGCCGGCTGTTAAATTGTTGATGGTTGGCCCGCTCTGATTGTTGCTCCAGGAGTAGGAGTACTGAGGCGAACCGTTCGATACAGATGCGGTAGCCGAGCCGGTCGCAGAACCACAACTCGTGTTTTGGGAAGTGGTGGACACATTTAATGTAATGTTGGCGTTACCTATCGTAGCTGTATCGACAACCGTGCAGCTATCGGCATCTGTCACCGTCACGGTATAGGTGCCTGCCGAGAGCCCGGAGATCGAAGAATCCGTTTGGCCGGTATTCCAATCAAAACTGAACGGTGCCTTACCACTTGTTACAGTAACTGTTGCTGACCCGCTACCACTGCCACACGTATCATCCGTGGTAGAGACTGAGGTGCTTAGTGATGAAGATGAGAGTAAACTGATACTCGGACGGAAGAAAAAGTTCTGAAGGAAGAACTCCATACATGATGAGGGACAGGTAGGAGGACCCGGGAAACCGATAGAATTAACGCCCGATAAATTTTGCCCCTGCTGAGTGAGGTTAAGATAGTACTGGCTATTATCACCTAATCTCGACTCAATAACTGATGACCTGCCTCCGCAGGAATCTGTACATGAAGTGGCATAACCCGCTATTACCCGGAAGGTATTGGACGTATCACCACGGAAATCAGTCCGGAACGTGAAGGATTCACCCTTGGAAGGTAATACTGTGTCGATGTTGAGTGATAACGCACCCAGACTATCAGGTGGCGTTAGGGATTGACTGACGATAAGCGTATCGCTCCAGTAGACACTTCCTGTTAGCTGATCATTGGGTGGCATACCGGTTATGCTAAGGGTACTGTTAAGCCAGATAGAAAAAATAACCGTATCATTTGTGCCTGTTGTATTGGTATGGTTCAAGGGTACTAATATCGAATCCACCCGGATTGTATAGTTCTGCTTCTGATAAGCAGTATTGGTTTGATAATTGTATAAGCTGTCGTAAACCTGGGCACCCCAATCTAATGTAAGATTGTCAGTATTTGTATAATTCTCATTAATATCCCAGAAAAAGCGCTCATACTGATTGGCCGGTTGATTGGATGCAGCTCTTGCATCCAAAGAGTCGTAGTCGAGCGGGAATGATGCTACTTGTGAAAAGCCACCACCTGATGACACCGTTGCTGTAGCCGTGCCTGTGCAACCGTTTGCATCAGTTACAGTGACCGAATAGCTGCCGGCTGACAAGTTGTCGATAGTTGGACCGGTTTGATTGTTACTCCAGGAATAGGAATATTGTGGAAGCGGTTACCGAGCCATTGTTGCCACTGCAACCAGCACTTGTCGTACTTGTGGAGACATTCAGCGTAACGTTGTTATTAGTAACAGTAGCCGTTGCAGTTGCTGTACACTGGTTATCATCCGTTACGGTTACGGCATAAGTGCCGGCCGATAACCCGGAAATGGAGGACCCGGTCTGTGAAGTGTTGCTCCAGCTATAGGTATAAGGCGAAGTACCACCACTTACCGAGGCAGTAACGGACCCGTTACCACTGCCGCAAATCTCATCCTGACTGCTCACACTTACGCTAAAGTTCTGGCAATTGCCCCCTCCACCGGTTGATGTTGGACCAAAATTAGGCCAGAGAACAAAAGCGTGTTGAAAAGCTCCTCCTCCTATTGTATCGATTTTTAACCAGCTTGATGGAGCAGTTGGATCATTGCCCCATAACTTGTTGGGTGTATAGATTCTGTCAGTGGTTAACAGGAACGGAACGTTATTGACGGTAAACAAATACTGGCCGGACGAAAGAGGAATTGACCCACCTTGAGCTGATAGGGTGACAAAACTTGCCGAATCATCCGGAATGACAAAAGGCTCTGTTTGGCCGACCTGACTGCCCGGTCCCGTAACGGGGCTGAAGTTATAAATATTTCCACGTAATGTATCTCCGACTGCTGCTGCTGTATCCGGGTTATAAGCAAATGAGATGGAAGTAAGCGTATCGTTGTTAAACAGCTCAAATGTTTGACCTGCATCGAGCTGAAGCTGACCGGAATAGCCAAATCCTACTGAACCCGCTAAACTATCCGCACCGAAAAGGATAAACTTATCGCGTGCGTAGGTTGAGTCATCTACTCTGAAAAAGGCAACAGTTGTATCATTGGCAGGATTGGCATCGTTCTCATCGATAGATGAAACATACTGCACAGCATAAGCGCCCGTATCAGTGGGTGTAAAATTGCCGGGCATGCTCAGGTTGACGGAATTGCCAGCTCCCAAAGAACTTGTTGATTGATTGTCGGAAGCTGCCGTTTGGGATTGGGGATAGCTCGTGTACTCGCCACGGTTGATGCTGTCGATGCCCGCATCAATTGCTTGAGATTGGGAACAAACGATGGGGAATATGGCATGAGAGGTAGGCCCCCAACCATAAGGATTCCAGGTTCCGCCAAACTGTGGTGCGTATTTTTCCCATGCTGTAGAATCACGATCGCTTCTGAATTCAGCAGCATAAAGTGCAATTGTATCACCGGGGGCATAGTTAAATTCTATCCCGACAAAAAAATCACCTGAAATCGGTACCGGGTTGTTAAAAGTGACTTTTGTGAGCTCATCATTATTGACATCCTGTACAACAGAGCTGTATGTTACGGATTTAGAAGTCAATACATTACCGGGTTCACCTCCAGCTGTCGACTCCCAAACTTTGACATCAAAAGTGGCATTGGGGCCACTAGATTTTGCTACGCCAAAGTACATCTCTACGCTTTTAATCTCGCTATTAGGCGGGTAATTTTTAAATATATCCGCTTTGGCTTCATCGCCATAACCATTATGGCCCGAGACATAACCTGTGGTTTGATCTGGCACATAAACACCTAATGTATCATCTGTAAATACATTGGATAACGTATCGCATTGTTGCGCTGAAGCTGACCAAGGGATGAGCAAAAGGATAGCCACACTTAGCAAGCCGGTAAGTGATTTGGTAATGGTCAT
>PXTV01000180.1 GCA_003022985.1 Bacteroidetes bacterium SW_11_45_7
GAATGATCGGTCATGCTGTTGAGATGGATCTCGAAGAAATCCTTGCGGGTGTTGGGCTGCTGGCGCACATAATCGCGCAGTCCTTCAATGTAGGCCTCGATCAAATGGGGCGGTGTATGAAAGGGCAGTGCTATTTCTGTATAGAACCGCCTGTATTTTCTCAGGCCGAGGTTATCCACCTTCATATCGGCAATGCGGCCATTGGGAATGGAGACAACGGAATTGGCAAATGTCCTTACCCTTGTTGACCGAAAGCCTACTTCCTCGACTGTGCCATCCGTACCGTCAAAATTGATCCAATCGCCAATCTGAAAGGGACGATCGACAAAGATCATCAGCGAACCGAAAAAGTTTTTAATGGTGTCCTGAGCCGCAAGAGCAAATGCCAGGCCGCCAATCGAAATGCCTGTAAGCCATGTGGTAATGTTAAAATTGAGGTTTTGGAGAATGAAGAGGCCACCGATGATGATAACCACAACTTTCAGAATTTTACGCAAAAGCGGTACTAATTGGTCATCGAGCGTACTTTCCGTTTTTTCAGCAAGACCCTTTAAGTACAGATCGCACATATCGATGGAACGGTAGACAGCCAACACGGCAATAAGTGGTTGCAGTACGTCAAAAGTTGTGACAAAGTAAAGGTTCAGGCTTGCCGATAGCTGTAAAACAGGCAACAAGAAGCGGATAAGAAATAATATGAGAAAGCCACTAAACGGTTTGATGATGGAGCGAAGAATGGCATATTCTCTTTTGGTTTCAAAAAGAGACGAATACCGGTGAACCAGATAAGTAAGTAAATGCAGCAGGCCAAAATAGATGAGCAATGAAAGGGCGATAATGCAGATAAAACCGAAATATTGCCACAGTCTAAGGCCCAGAAACTTTTTCTGGCTGGATTCGGGAAAAATGTTCACCAAAAAATCGCTGCCAAAAGGAAAAATCGTATTGTGGAGCTTAGGAACGGCTTTCACCGTCTCTTCTGAAAAATACCATCTGCCATTCTGGCGCTGAAGCGAAATTTGAGGCAACTCTTCGGGGAATATCACATAGTGATGCTTCTGCGTAACTGTATCCAGGTAGGCACTGTCGCTGGGCAATTCAGCCGGACGAAGCACTAAGCCTTTTGCATCGAGCACTTGTTTAAGCTCCCACGCTAAGCTCTCGTTCTTATCCTGATCGCCTGTATTGAAGCACTTACCGGCTAAAGAAAGCTCGTATTGATCACCCCCAATGTGTTTGGTGTAGGTTGCAATGGTACGAGAAGGGGATGACAGGTTCACAGAATCTTGTGATGCCGCCTCATTAGCCAAAAGAGAAAGCAGGCAGATCAACGGACTTATCAGGAAAAGAAATCGCTTCATGCTTGGTGGTATTTGTATTTAGCTCAAAGGTAAAAGAATCGGTCAATCATCCGGTAAGATATAGGCTGCCCTTCCATCTTTTGACCGTTACACTGCAAATTCAGTGGATATTCGCCATCATTGCAATCGAATACGGAAAAAAAGCCGATGATTGCAGCAGTGACCGGGCCTTCAGGCCATGTAGGAGCAAATCTCGTGCGCCATCTGATCGATGAGGGGTGGACAGTACGCGCTTTGGTTCATGATGAAGAAAAGGGAATCGAAGGGCTGGCTATAGAACGTTTCAATGGGGATTTGCTCCACAGGGAAAGTCTTGACAAATGTTTCCGGGGTGCCGATGTGGTCTTTAACCTGGCCGGTCGCATTTCCATAGAGGGCGACCCGGGTGGCCATGTCCACCGCACGAATGTGGAAGGCACGAAAAACGTAGTAGAGGCCTGTTTGGCATGTAAGGTCAAAAAACTTGTTCACTTCAGCTCCATTCACGCCTTCAACCCCATTCCATTAGATGAGGAAGTGGATGAATCACGCAGCGAAGATGATCGCCCTACAACCGCTCATTACAACCGCTCTAAAGCAGAAGGCGAACACGAAGTCAGAAAAGGAATTGACAAGGGGCTGAATGCTGTTATCCTCAACCCTGCCAGCATCATCGGCCCGTATGACTTTGCGCCCTCCTTGATGGGTGAAACATTTCTAAAACTCTACCACGGAGAGCTCACCGCATTATCGGCCGGAGGGTTCGATTTTGTGGATGTCCGCGATGTGTGCCAGGCAGCAATAGCAGCAGTAGACCATGGCAAAAAGGGCGAAAACTACCTGATCTCCGGTCAATGGCTCTCTGTAAAAGAGTTAGCGCAGAAGGTGAAAAAGGTCAAAGGCGTAAAGGCTCCCCGCATTGCCTTACCATTTAGCTTTTTATATTCCATCTTACCCTTTGTGTAGTTGTATGCCCGTATTACCAACTCAACACCTCTCTTCACAAATGAATCCCTTGCCACATTACAAGAGTACCGTCAAGGGGCTACCACTCCCGCCCCATTGAGGATTCAATAAGCGATATTTACGATTGGTTCGATAAGTAAGGCTTCTTGAAAAAATAGGTGCTATGCAGGACTATCCGGTTTTTCTTTACGCTTTATATGCCTGGCTGGCATTAGCTATTGTGACGTTTCCCGTATTGCTGACAATCACAGCCCCCTATGGCCGTCATACGCGCCAGGGATTCGGCCCTATGATCAATAACACACTGGGCTGGATCATTATGGAGTTTCCCTCGCTGGCCGTTTTTGCAGCGCTTTTCATCATGGGTGAGCCGGCCAAAAGCCCGGTCAACTGGATTTTTTTCGGCATATGGGTTGTACACTATGCCCAGCGGACATTCATTTTTCCGCTGCGCCAACCGAACAAACACAAGCAGATGCCCTTGTTAGTAGCCGGCTCTGCTATTTTCTTCAACTTGATCAACGCCACGTTTAACGGCTTCTATCTTGGCACCATAGAGCCCATTTATACCCCGGAATGGCTGATGGACCCGCGTTTTATCATCGGTGTGCTGTTTGTCGTTAGCGGTTTTATCATCAACATTCAGTCGGACAGTATCTTAATTAACCTCCGCAAGCCGGATGAAACGGGTTATAAAATCCCCAAAGGTGGCATGTACCGCTTTGTATCGTGCCCCAATTACCTCGGTGAGATCATGGAATGGACAGGCTGGGCAATAGCCACGTGGTCATTACCGGGACTTGCCTTTGCGTTATGGACAGCAGCGAACCTCATTCCGCGCGCACTGGACAATCACAGGTGGTATCACAGCAAATTCGATGATTATCCTGCTGAGCGCAAAGCTGTGATCCCCTATATCGTATGAGTTTGACAAGAACCCATTACAATTCCGTTCGGCCACAAGACAGGAAGCGTACTCAGCCCTGATTTAGCCGGGTTATTATGGGCATTCATGCAGCATTTACGCTTTCATAGCGCCCAGGATGATGTAAACCAACACCACATACCTGGCAAACTTACCGATCAAGAACAGGATATTCACCTTCCAGAATGTAACGCGGAAATAGCCAAGTGCCACAGCTATCACATCGCCAATAACAGGCACCCAGCTCAGTAATGCTGAAAAGACACCGTACTGATCCATATACCACCGGGTGCGTTCCACTTTGGCACGCTTCACACCAAAGTACTTCTCCAGCCATTCCCACTTGCCCAACCATCCGAGCCAGTAGGTTGTGAGACTGCCAAGCCAATTGCCGATGGTGGCTACCACGATGCACCAATTCGGGTCATAACCGGTATAGACCATCAACCCGAGCAATCCTTCAGAAGCAAATGGTAAAACAGTAGCTGCTAAGAAAGCAGCGAGAAAAAGCCCCGGATAGCCATAGTCCGCCAAATAGGCCCACCTGCCATGATCTGCTACAATGTCAGTGAGTACAAAATAGTCCAACTTACAAAAACAATCGATTCATAGGAGCCAACAAAACTCGTTGAAAGATGGGAACTTCGTATTTGGAATTTGCCTTGTAGGTACCGAAAGTCATTGAACATCATTCTTTTGACAAAGGATAGAAGGTAACCGGGTTACCTTTATCTATTGTACGGTAAAATAACCAGCAATGACAAAGAGGACCTCATTTATTATTTCATTTTTGCTCCCTTTCATTTTAGCAGGCTGCCAAAAAGATGACAAGGTTTATCGTGAGCTTATTGAAGGAGAATGGGGCAAACAACTTTACGATAAGATCAACGGTGACGTAGGATTTACCAAAGTGCATTTCAAGGATGATGGCTATTACGATTTTTTTGTAAGGAGAGGTGATACCATCGACCGTTGTGATCAAGTAGCTCCGCAGCACATGCAGAGTGACTCGCTCCGTTATTACATTGAGGACGGCAACCTTTTCAAGCAAGACCCCTATGCCAAGCAAGAAAACATCATCGAATACAGGATTCTTAAACTGAATGAGAACAAACTGAATATTGTAGTGGCAGACCGGGGTAATAATCAATCCGTAAGTGATCGGCTAAGCGAGCACGAAATTTTCCAATCCTGCGGAGACGAATGATGTGTCTTGTTAAGTTGCGCCTTTCTTCTACTCCGGCATCGCAAGTTCTGTTTACCCTCTTTTATTCAACAGCACCATAAAAATGTTCTTCCTATACCGTCATGTCAGTCCGTTGATAAGGAATGAAATTGCCATGCACACTTGAGAATAGGCGACCATATTAGCTTAAGCACAAGACGAACAACCTCAGCCCTTCATTTGCTAACGATTTTCTTGGCTTGCCTTTTGTTTGAAACAACTGCTTAGGAAAGCAAAGGAAAAAACAGTATCAATACAATGGATCAATCGCTTTATAAACTTAAAATGAGTGTTTACCCGCCCCTTTTCTTCGTCATCATGATGTGGCTTGTGATGCTCTACCAATATGCATTTCCCATTGATCTGAATCAGTTTGGCATATATCCGCGCACATTGAGCGGTTTGCCGGGCATAATGACAGGTCCTCTGCTCCACGGTAGCTTCAATCATCTGTTTTCCAATACATTTCCGCTTCTGATTCTTGCTACAGCCATGTTGTATTTCTATCCCAAAATGGCTCCCCGAAACATTATCATCATTTATATATTGAGCGGTGCAATTGTATGGCTATTTGGGCGTGAATCATTTCATATTGGGGCCAGCGGGATTGTTTACGGCCTGGCTTCCTATATCTTTTTTATCGGTGTTTTGAGAACTCCGCGAAGGCATTTCATGGGAAGGGCACCTGGGCGGTGCTATGATGGGCGTCATCCTGGCCATTTACGACAAGGACAAGGACCCTCCTCCGCAACCTACTTTTGACGATGATGACCAGTACGAACACCTGAATTACAAGAACATTTACAGGAAGCAATTGTAACAGTTTCATGTGTACACTTACGTTTTTACCCATTTCGGAACGTTCATTTCTGCTCGGGGCCAACCGCGATGAAAGCCCGCATCGTTCACCGGCCCAACCACCTGTCAAAAAAGACATCAATGGCCAGACGGTCCTTTACCCGGTAGATGGGCAAGCTGGTGGCACATGGATTGCAGCATCTGACCACAAGAGAATTGCATGTGTATTAAACGGTGCATTTGCCCCTCACCCTTACAACCCGCCTTACCGCTTGAGCAGAGGGTTAATGGTGCTCGCATCATTCAAATGGCCCACAACCAAAGCGTTTATCGATCATTTCAATTTTGAAGGGATCGAGCCCTTTACTTATGTTTCCTTTGAGTGGGGTGAAAGCCAGGCCGACAAGATTTCAGTCACCGAGCTGCGATGGGATGGCGAGCAAAAGCACGTCAAAACACTAAACGGAAAGGAACCGCACATCTGGTCGTCAGCGTCCCTCTACACAAAGGAAGCAATAGCCAAGCGCAAAAGATGGTTCGAGGAATGGCTACAAGAGCACAACAAGTATCGAGCAGAAGATATTCTTCAATTTCATC
>PXTV01000181.1 GCA_003022985.1 Bacteroidetes bacterium SW_11_45_7
GCCAAACCGTATTTTCAGGTTTGTCTTATACCGGTTTTGACGGTTATTTCGGTGCACCTACAGCGAATTTGAACGTTACCGTGAAAAATGCCAATAATGGCAATGAAGTGGGCACTTACGAAGCCAATTTGAGTGATTGGAGTCTTGGTGGTGTTGCTATTACTGTAATAGCTTCCGGCTATGTGGATCCATCTTCTGAAAGTAATGTAGAAGCTTCTTTTGGCCTGTATGCTGCTACACCAAGTGGCGGTTCATTGCAAAAACTGCCAAAGGTTACATCTGTAGGGCCGGAGCTCGCAAATGAGAACAGCTTTGATCTATATCCCAACCCGGTTGCGGATCAACTACAGATCGAATGGCAAGAAGCAACAGGCGAGGATGTAACCTTGGAAATCTACAACCAGGTTGGTCAGGTTGTGAAATCAGAAGATCTGACAAGGAGCGGCAGTAGCCAAATCGATCTTGCGGATCAAGCAGATGGCATCTATCTCATTCGTCTGCATCAAGATGGTGAGGTGATTGGAAAAGAGAAAGTCGTGAAGCAGTAATTCAATAGTTTCTAATGTTTTTTAACCCTGGCGGGAATTGTTCCTGCCGGGGTTTTTTTAGTTTGACAACAAAATAAAAACAGCATAAATAAGAGGTAGTTGTGCAAGCAAAAAGGATGGTTTGACATAATAAACAATTTGTTTTCTTTTGTGTGGGCAAACTCATTACCAATACATCAAGATTTTGTCTTTCAATTAAAAACTAACATAAGATGAAACAACTGACGTTATTCCTGTTGTCCATTCTGTTTTTGATAACCCTGAATAGCTACGGTCAACCCAACGCAAGGGTACAGATTATCCACAATTCCGCTGATGTATCTTTAGACACAGTTGATATGTGGCTGAACGGCAACAAAGAATTCGATGATTTAGCATTCCGGGAAGCCACACCGTTTGTTGATCTGCCGGCTGACACGGCATTGAATATCGGGATAGCCGGTCAAAGCAGTTCTGCTGTTGGCGATACAATCGTCAATTTTACCGACACACTTACCAATAATGAAACCTACGTGATTGTTGTTCACGGTGTAGCTAATCCAAGCAACTATTCACCCTCACCTGATCTGACACTCGCCATTAAGCCGATGGCCCGTGAAGAAGCAAACGTTAGCGGAAATTCAGATATACTTATCCATCATGGCTCAACTGATGCACCAGCCATTGATATCGATGAAACTGCCAGTGGTCTTGGCAACCTCGTCAACAACCTTAATTACGGCCAATTCGGTGGCTACTACGAATTGCTTCCTCAAGACTATGTGCTGAGCGTCAAAGATTCAACCGGTTCACCAACTATAGGAGTCTATGAGGCAAATTTGGACCAAAATAGTTGGCAGGATTCGGCCATTACAATTTTGGCTTCGGGCTTTTTGGATACCTCGCAAAACAACAACGGCCCTGAGTTTGGCCTTTATGCAGCCCTGGCGGAAGGAGGTCAACTCATAGAACTGCCGGAGAAGGATCAGAGTGCCAGGGCGCAGATCATCCACAATTCCGCTGATGCCGCATTGGATACTGTTGATATTTGGGTGAATGGCAACAAAGCTTTTGACGATCTGGCATTCCGTGAGGCCACACCCTTTGTCGATTTGCCGGCAGCCACGCCATTGGATATCGGTATAGCCGGGCCCCGGCCTTTGATCTCAACGTTAAGGCAATGGCACGTGAGGAAGCAAATAGTAGCGGGAATACTGATGTTCTCTTGAATCATGGTGCTACAGATGCACCGGCTGTCGATGTAGTTGCCGGCTGTAACAAAGCTGCCAATAACCTTGCCTACACCCAGTTCGAGGAGTATTTGGAATTGCCAACACAGGATTACGTGCTGACAGTAACTGATTCTTCTGGAGCGCCAACAGTAAGCTCCTATGAAGCCAATTTCGACCAAAGGGATTTGCAGGACTCAGCGCTTACAGTGCTGGCCTCCGGTTTTGTTGATACAGCCCAGAATAATAATGGGCCCGCATTCGGCCTTTATGCTGCCTTACCGGAAGGTGGCCAACTTATCCAACTGCCCCAAACCTCATCCAATGCCAGAGCTCAGATCATTCACAATTCGGCTGATGCAGCAGTTGATACTGTGGATATTTGGATAAATGGCAGTAAGAAATTCGATGATCTTGCCTTTCGGGAAGCCACACCATTTGTTGATCTGCCCTCCTGTAGACAGCTAAATATTGGCATAGCGGATAATAACAGTTCCGCTGTAAGTGACACGCTGGTGAACTTCACGCAAACACTCAAGGCCGATGAAAAATACGTGGTTGTGGCCAATGGGGTTGTGAATGCTAATGATTACAATCCGGCTCCTGACTTTGGACTGGATGTAAAGCCCATGGTACGCGAAGAAGCGAATAGTGGGGGGAACACGGATATCCTGTTGAATCATGGCGCCACGGATGTACCTGCTGTGGATATTTCAGCTACTCTTCTTCCTGTAACTGACAGTCTCACCTATGGATCGTTTGATGGGTACATTGAGACCCCTACTTTCGATGTAGAATTGACGGTTGAAGATGCTACGAGTTCTGCAACAATTGGCACTTATGATGCAAACTTAAGCCAATTGGGCCTCGAGGACTCGGCCGTTACAGTTGTTGCATCAGGATTTGATGACCCCTATCAAAACAATAATGGGCCGGGTTTTGGGTTGTTTGTAGCGCTCCCCAATGGCGGCCAGCTCATTGAACTGCCGGAAGTGCAGGACACAGCTAATGTGCAATTTATCCACAACGTAGCAGATATCTCTGCCAGCACCATTGATATATGGATCAACAATCAGAAAAAGATTGATAACATCAGCTTTCGTGAAGCAACCTCCTTTTTCGATCTCGGCTATCCGGAAGGAACGGAAGTTGAGATTGGCATAGCCGCGCCAAACAGCAGCACTCCTGATGATATTATTCAAACCCTGAATGAACCATTTGACGCCTCATTTTTGGGTGATCCCAAATTTGTGGCTGTTTTGAACGGAACCATCAATGGCAATAAGGACCTCAGCCTTGATGTGCGGGATGATGCGAGGGAGGATGCTGACGGGGGTGCAGGTAAAACCGACTTATTGGCCCACCATGGTACGCCGGATGCACCTGATTTATTGATTGATTTGGCTTTGAATCCATTTAACGGGCTTGCCTATACAGAGTTCGATGGCTATTTGGAAGTTAGCACCGGCAATACCACTGTTACAGTCAAAAATGATAACGATGGCTCCGTTATTGGCAAATTTGAAGCTAACCTCAGTGACTGGAATCTGGAGGGCGAGGCGATAACCATTGTTGCTTCAGGTTACCTCGATCCTTCCAATAACGCCAATGTGGATGCCAACTTTGGCTTGTATGTCACTGTTCCGGGTGGCGACACCCGGAAAAAGTGGCCAGCTGTACCCAAATCCTGCAAATGATCAATTGCATATCGATTGGCAAGACGAAACAGGCGAGCATCTCACGTTAGAAATGTACAACCAGCTTGGCGAAGTTGTCAAAACGGAAGATTTGGCGAGGAATGGCAACAGCCAAATCGATCTTTCGGATCAAGCAGATGGCATCTATCTCATTCGTCTGCATCAAGATGGTGAGGTGATTGGAAAAGAGAAAGTCGTGAAGCAGTAATTCAACAGTGTCTCATGGCTGTTTAAGCCCTGGCGGGAATTGTTCCTGCCGGGGTTTTTTTAGTTTGATGAAAGAATAAGATAATTGTTAACAATGATTAAGGAATAAAGGGAAGAAGTAAGCCGATACCATATGAACTGAGTAAAACGTGTGGGGAATAGAAGCCCATGCCATGCCACTGAGGTACCAAAAATCAGAGAAGGGCCAAACCTTGAGAAGCAAACAAGACCTGCAAGTAATTAAAGTTTCAATAGGAAGGCAAGCATGCAGAAAATCCCACTAAGAAACGTGATCTGACTACCTTAAGACAGGCACAACCCAGAAAGGTACACAAGTTGGTTTGAGGATAAGGAAGTAAATAATCCCTACCTTCTTAGTCGATTAGCTGTTATTAAAGTCCGTGGCCAGTGGAAAAACAACCTTTGGGAATTGGATTTGAGCAATAATTCTTGTAACTTGTTGACTATGAAAGTCCCTATTTCCATAGAATACGAGCAGTTGGTACAAATCATCAAGGCATTGCCACCTGAGCAACTGCGGAAACTCCAAATGGAAATCGAGAAGGAAGCGAAGAAGGGATACAAACAAGATTTGGAGACATTGCTTTTAAATGGCCCCGTTGCAACTGAGCAACAACTGCAGGCGATTCAAAAAAACAGAGAAGCGATCAATCAATGGCGGAAAGAATGATATTGGTTGACACCTCTGTGCTCATCGACTACTATCGCAAAACCTATAAGGAAAATTCAGTCTGGATAGGTTTAGTACGCCAAGAATATGCATTCGCCATTTCTGCAGTAACGAAGTATGAGGTCTATTCAGGTGCTACTCAGCACCAGCTGGATTTTTGGAATCGAGTTTTGGAAGAGATTCTCGTCCTTCCATTTGACGAAACTTGTGTCGATAAAGCGATAGAGATGAATGCCTCTTTGAAACAAAAACGAAAGCAGATAGATATTGCTGATTTGTTCATTGCTGCAACAGCCGTTAATCATAACTTGACCATTGCAACATTAAACCGCAAAGACTTTGAGCGCATCGATGAATTGAATTTGGTTGCCTTTTGATCGGCCAATTCCTCGAGCAATTCCAGGCTCTGCCCAGATCCCCGCTAGCATATTAGCAGTTATTGATCTTATTGATCTTGACAACTCGTGCAAATCTCAGCGCCTTCGTGTCTCCGCAAATCGCTGATGTTTTTGGAATGCCATGTGTTATTGGTATCTTGAATTGCAAGTCAATAAGCATTTGAAACAGTTCGGCTGTCAAATTGTTAAGTTATAATACTATGTGCCTATGCTCTATCGACTATCGATGATGTTGGTCGTTGGTTTGTTATTCGGCCCATTCTCGCATTATCCGCTTCAAGCCCAAACAGATACAACATTTGTTATCCTGAGCGGAGCTCTGCGTTTCAACGCTTTTTATAAAAACTGGGAAGGTCAGAAAAGTAACCAGAAACAGTTTGGGGTAATCGCCTTCGATATGGCCAGGGCGGAGGTCAAAGGCTATCACAAAGGGCTCGATTTTTCTGCACAATATCGCTTTTATGCCGGCTACAATATGTTGCATCACGGCTGGATCGGCTACAACTTTACCGATTCCACCCATCTCACATTAGGCGTCAATCAAGTGCCGTTTGGCATTCAACCCTATGCTTCTCATAGTTACTTCTTTTCCATGGCTTATTATGTGGGACTGGAAGATGATTACGACTTAGGTCTCAAGCTTACCCAGGGCTATAACAATTTGGATTTTGCGCTGGCCTTTTACAAAAATTCAGAAGGTCATTATTCAGGCAGCAGCAATGCCAGTGCACGGTATTCGTACGATGTAGTGGGTGGCCACAAAGAGGTTAACCAGGTGAATGGCCGGATAGCATACAATCTTGATGGAGCTGAAATAGGCCTATCAGGAGAGTACGGCCAACTGGTAAATAATACCACCAATAACTTTGGCAATCATTATGCGCTTGCCGGCCATCTTGACTGGGATATCGGCCGGTTCAACATCAAGGCGGAGGCTATTCACTTCAACAAACAGCCGGCTGATGACACCTTAGATGGTACAGTGGTGATGGGTGCTTACGATTTCCCTTATGAAGTGGCTCAAAAGGGACAGATGTACATAGGGGGCATAAGTTACAAAGTCCCCGTTAAATGGGGTCCTATCACTTCGCTCACATTCTATGAGAACTTTACTTACTTCGATAAAGCCATTAACAGGTTTAACGATTCGCAAATGAATGTAGCTGGTGTGATGGTGTCAGCAGGTAAACTCTATACCTATTTGGATGTGGCCAGAGGCCAAAGTCATCCGTGGATTGGCCCCGTATGGTGTGAAGCTTTGGCACGGGGTTTTAAGATCAATGAAAATGCAAAGGATCCCAAACCCGAATGGTCTACGCGTTATAATCTGAACATCGGCTATTATTTTT
>PXTV01000182.1 GCA_003022985.1 Bacteroidetes bacterium SW_11_45_7
CGTAGGTCAGCAAATACAAACAACTATTACTGTTCTGCACGAGATCTTTGATGTTGTTCAGGTCAGGGGGGAATTGCGGGTTGATGATACATTTCTTGCCAAGGGCGACATGAAAGTTTTCCATTCCAGCCAAGAGGACAATTGAACGTGGGGGCTAAGTGATTTGTTTTGCAGATGCAATTCCTTAATTTGAGGGGTGTTTTCCTCAATAAAACAGCCATAACCAATGCGCAAGGACAAAGTACCCCAGGATGATGAGAAAATCCTTGAAGACAAGTTCAAGGTTGTGAAATACGCAGTCAACCAACAAGGGGAATATGAAAAGGTGCCCTCAGTGGGCTGGGAGCCGGAGAATGTGGCCCTAAAACAAGTGTGGGATGAGATCAATCAGGATATTGAGGATGCGTGCCAAAAGGTGAATGAAGGAAAGCTAAGTCCTATTGCTTATTTTATGAAAAAGAATTTGATGGATGAGAAGCTTTTGGCTGCTCACGCGGGCATCAACCGATGGTTTGTCAAGTGGCATATGCGACCGGGTAAATTCCGCAAGTTAAGGCGCAAAACGTTGGAACGCTATGCGGATGTATTTAAAATAACAGTTGATGACCTATGGCATATGCAAGAACAAGAAACGTAAGCTCCTTTTGAAACCATTTCTGTATAAAAAATGCAAATGGTTAAGGAAAAATCTTTGAACGTTAATGAACAAATTCGTTGACAATCCCTTATTGACAGGAAATGAGGGCGCACAGATCAACTTCGAGCACAAACAATCCGCCCATTGCGAGAATGGTGTGATCTCAAGTCTCTTGAACCATCAAGGGGTCAGTATAAGCGAACCGATGGCATTTGGTATTGGCTCGGGGTGCTAAACGCTTGAATATTAAGGTCAAGACGCAGAAGTTCAGGAACCCCCACAAGGCAATGAAAGCGCTTGATCGTGTTATTGAAAAGGGTACGCCAGTGGGCATGCTTACAAGTGTCTTTTACCTCCCGTATTTGCCCAGTGCATTGCGGTTTCACTTCAATGCGCACAACATTATTGTGTATGGAAAGGAAAACGGGCACTACCTTGTATCAGATCCGGTGATGGACCACACAACAACTATTTCTTACGATGATCTCCTTCGTGCTCGTTTTGCAAAAGGGTATCCTTCGCCAAGCGGGCGAATGTATTATCCTGTTGAACTACCGAAGGACCTCGATCTTCGCAAACCCATTGTAAAAGGGATGAAGTGGACAGCGAACAATATCGTGCGCGTACCTGTCCCGATTTTCGGCATACGCGGTATGAGGTATGTAGCTAAAAGGATACGACAATGGCCCGATAAACTTGGCGAGCGCAAAGCCATCCTCTACCTCGGGAATTTGATCAGGATGCAGGAAGAAATCGGTACTGGTGGTGCAGGGTTTCGTTTTATTTTTGCTGCTTTCCTGCAGGAAGCAGCTCAGGAATTGCAGCAGGAGTGGCTTGAGGACGCCTCAAAAGAAATGACCGGGATCGGTGATCAATGGCGCGAACTGGCATTTGCCGCAGGCCGTATCTGTAAAAACCGGGCTGCTGACGGGGAGAATTTCGAGTCCATCGCTAACATGATGAAGCAACAAGCCGATCTTGAACAAGCTTTCTTTACAAAACTTCAAAACATCCAACTGCGGTAGTGGCAACCAACGGTGCAGCGATCGACATGGCAAATCTGACAAAGCACTATCCGGGTGGAGCCGAGCCCGCCATTGATCACCTTACCATGAGCGTCCCAAAAGGTCAGGTGTTTGGGATCCTGGGACCCAATGGAGCCGGTAAGACAACAACTGTTGCTATTCTTTGCGGTCTGTTAAGTCCAACACATGGCGAGGTCCATATCAACGGGCACAATCTCAAACTGGAGCCATCAGCAATCAGGAAAGTCATTGGTTATGTGCCACAGGATATTGCTCTTTATCCCCGCCTTACTGCTCGGGAAAACCTTCAATTCTTCGGGAATATGTATGGATTGCGGGGGCCATTGCTCCGCAGCCGGATCGATCATTATTTGAACCAATTCGGGCTCCGGGAACATGCTGATAAATTAGTGGATCAGTTTTCAGGGGGCATGAAAAGGCGTACGAATATCATTGCCGGCCTGCTTCATCAACCTAAAATCCTGTTTTTGGATGAACCTACCGTTGGCATAGACGTCCAATCCCGTTCCCTGATTCTTCAGCTTTTAGAGGAGATCAATCAACAAGGTACTACGATTATCTACACATCACACCATATGGAAGAAGCACAGCAGTTTTGCTCCGGTTTGGCGATTTTGGATCATGGCCAAATTATCAAAGAGGGCGCCCCGGACACACTGGTCAGGGAAAATGAAGCCAGTGCCAATCTCGAAGACTTGTTTTTGAATTTGACAGGCCGTTCCTTACGGGATTGACAGGGATCGATTGCATGATTGGGAAATGGGGAAACCATTTTTCCATATTTGTTACTTCTCCAAGCGGACGATAAAAAGGACAAGATCATGAGTAATGATATTCAACTAACGTTTTTGGGATGCGGTGATGCGTTTGGAAGCGGAGGACGTCTCAACACCTGCTTTTATGTAAATGCTCCTTCATCGAATTTTCTGATCGATTGTGGCGCATCATCGTTGATTGCTATGCAGGATCACGGCTTAACGAGTGATCATGTCGATACGATCTTGATCACCCACTTTCACGGTGACCATTATGGCGGTCTCCCTTTCCTTCTATTGGATGCTGCCAAACAACGGAAGCGCAAAGAACCTCTCACAATTGTGACGCCTGAAACGGGTCAGAAAAGAATACGTCAGCTGATGGAGTTGCTTTATCCCGGCACGTCCTCGGTAATGGACGAGCTCGATTTGCGCTTGAAAACCTATAAGGCCTATCAAACAGTAGCAACTGATGCATTAAAAGTAACAGGTTTTCCCGTGATCCATTCTGAAGAGGCTTATTCCCATGGCCTGCGCATTGAAGTCGATGACAGAGTCATCGGCTTTTCTGGCGACACTTGCTGGACGGATGAGTTAAAAAGTATTGCTGATAGCGCTGATCTTTTGGTGTGCGAATGCAACTTTTTCAATACTGTCATGCCCAACCATCTCGACTACCGCACTTTAGAAGAGAAACTGCCCCGGCTATCAGCCCGGAAAATCATCCTCAATCACTTAGGTGATGAGATGTTGGCCAATATTGATCATGTCGAGCTCTCTTGTGCTGACGATGGGATGACCATCAACATGTAATGAGGGGAAGACAAGGAGACCTGAAGGAATCTACAATGTTGCAATTGGCAGCTATAGAAAAGCTATTTTTTCTGAATCTCCAAAATAATGCGTACCTATCGCCTTTAGTTATCTCGTTGGCGGCCTGCCTTACTTCGCCTCAGGTGAGGCCCATGATCATGCGTGTCATTGAACC
>PXTV01000183.1 GCA_003022985.1 Bacteroidetes bacterium SW_11_45_7
CCTCCACCGCCCCCTCCATTGTTGTGCCCGTTTCCACCTCCTGCACCACCAGCGGCAGCTCCACGCCCTCGTTGATAAGCACATGACAGATCAACGATGCTTTCGCCTTTATTAGCACCATTTGTATTGTTGCAATCGTAATAGTAATCTGTAGAAGGACAAAGCCCGCCAATATTGACAGCATTACCGCCTCTGAAGCCTTGTCCGCTTATATCAATGGAATTACCGTTCAGATTGACGTTACCTGTAGCGGCAAAAACTACAATGCCGCCTGTGGTCCCATTCCATGCCTGGGCAGTTACTGTGCCTGAAAGACTAACGTTATTGTATTGAGGCACCCTGACAAGTTGAACGGATGCAGAAGGATTATAACTGCGAACAAGGTAATTTTGGAAAACGATCTGATTGCTGTTAATGGACTGAATGGTAGCAAATTCATAATTGCCTGCCTCATTGTAATTAGTGACAGTCCCAAAACTGCTGCTATTGGATTGATCGATCGATGCACCCTGCATTTGGATCAGCAATACCCTGTCACCAACACTGAAATTGTTGGTTGAACCGACTGTAACACTGTTACTGCATAGATCTAAATTGGTGACCTCAGTATAATCATTGATAACCCCTGAAATGGTGGGCTGTGCTATAAGGAAATTGGGTGTAATGAGAATACAGGTTAAAACAGGAATCCACAGAAGCTGAAGATGTTTCATAATGAAGCCCATCTGTACTGAAATGATTAATAGATCAAGTATTGATCAAAAGAGACCACAAGTTATTAAATCTTTGGCTTGCTTCAAAAACTCAGTTTCTTAAAATAAGCTTATACTAAGTTGACGAAGTTCTTGTAACAAATCAATTTCCTTTTTTATTTAGTTGAGAATAGATATTTCTTTTGGAAGTAATTGTTAGGATCAACCCTCTTGATAACATGAACAAAAGAAGTGCCAGCCATAGGCCATGGTTGCCGAATATCGGTGTACAGAGGTAATAAATTGGCAAGTAAATGGCCAATGTTGACAATAACATTTGATTGCGCATAGCCCCGGATGCTGTAGCACCAATGTAGATCCCATCCCAGATATAAGCTATACTGTTAATGATAGGCATGAGGATGATCCAGAAGAGAAATGGTGTTGCTGCAGCTGTAATAGCAGATTTGTCTGTGAAAAGATGGAGCAGCTGTTCGCCCACAAAGAAAAAGATACAAGTAAAAATCAACGCAAGCCCCATTCCCCATGCAAAAACATAACGGATGGCTCTGCGGAACGTTGATGCTACGCCACGCCCCAGATACTTGCCCACCAAACTTTCACCAGCTATGGCAAAGCCGTCAATAGCATAGGATAGCATTGTTGTAAACTGGAGGAGAATTGTGTTGACAGCCAGCATGGTATTGCTGATGGATGCGGACTGCGCTGTAAAGAAAGTGAACGTAAAGATGAGGCATAAAGTACGGATAAAGATGTCCCTGTTGACGGAGAACATCTCGGTCAGCCTCTTGCCCCGGAAGATTTGTTGACGACTTCCTGTTCCAAAGTGATGACGATAATAGTGCCAAAGAAGAGCAAGACCACTTATAAGACCGAAATATTGAGCTATAGCCGTACCCAATGCCACGCCATCAGAGCTCATATTGAATAAGAGAACAAAGATGAAGTTTAAGCCCAGGTTGAGCATATTGGTAACGATGGCTAATACCATTGGTAGCCGCGCATTTTGCATGCCCAGGAGCCAGCCGTAGATGGCGTAAAGCCCGATGGTTGCCGGAGCTGCCATGATGCGAATCAAGAAGTAGGAACCGGTTAGGGATTCAACCTTAGGTGATCCATCGATCAAATACATACTGATCTCAAGGATAGGCCACTGCAAAACGATCAATGCAAGACCTATCAACACAGCAAACGTGAGGGAACGATACAGAGTAAAGGCCGTCTCTCTAAGGTTTTGATTGCCTTGGTATTGGGCAGTCAACCCCGTTGTGCCCATCCTGAAAAAGCCAAAACCCCAATAGATAAAGTTGAAGATGGCACTTCCCAGGGCGATGGCGCCCAATTCTTCTTTCCCGGCAAAATGGCCCATCAAGGCCGTATCAGCCATGCTTAGCAGAGGCACCGAAAAATTGCTAAGAATATTAGGAACTGCTAAACGGAGGATCTCTCGGTTCACGGCTGCAAAGGAAGGAAAGATCACAAACAGCAACTACAGCAAAGCAATTTTGCGCATCAATCCTATCTAACATAGTCAATCCTTCATCCAGGCGCTTACGACAGGGGTATATGAAAATTGCTTAATTTATCAAGTTAGAGTTTGTCAATAATCGGTATATTTATAACAACTCATCTAATTTTTGCTTCAATTAATGATTCACTATGAGTTGGCTGGAATGGCTCAAGAACTTTTGGACGTATTCCAAATCGGAGAGGAGAGGTGTATTGCTTCTTATTGGCGTTATTCTTGTAGTCTATAGCACACCCTATGTGCTGAGCTTTTTCGAGGAGAAGGCGGAGCCGAACAGCCGGGCATTTCAGGAAGAGATAAGCCGTTTTCAGGAAGAGTTGGCGAAAAAAAGAAAACAGGCACCTGAGAACAAATCGAAAAGGCGTGATTTGAAAAGGAGGTCATTTTGAAGAACCGTCAGATTTTGCTGAACTCTATGGTTTAGCGGATAGTACGTTCCAAAAACTGAAGCCCTACATCCGTTTGCCGGACCAGCAGGCATCGAAAAAGAAGCAGCAAAATCACCAAAAGGAGCCATTTCAGCCGGACACATTGTTCGCCTTTAATCCCAACGATCTTCCCATTCAAAAATGGCGGCAACTGGGATTACCTGATCACATCATTCTAAACATTAAAAGCTACGAAGAGCAAGGCGGTTATTTCAAAACAAAGGAGGATGTAGCAGACATTTATGGGATGAAGCAAAAGGTGTTTGCGGAATTGGCCCCTTATATTCAGTTGGATAATAAGAAAAAGAAAGATCAAGATAAGCGGCACAAAAAGAAAAGAAGCCGTACTAAAAAAACGGCAAAAGTGGATGTGAATAATGCTGATTCACTTGATCTCTTGAATGTTAAGGGCATAGGGCCATTTTACGCCAGGATGATCCTTCAGGAAAGGCGCAAACTCGGTGGTTTTGTGAATAAAGAACAGATAAAGCAAATTTACGGTATGCAAAAGAAGTACAGAGATGACTCCCTAACCATTTATCAAAACATTCAGGACCGCTTATTTGTTGGACCCGCTCAACCAAAACAAATCGATATTAACGCAGCAACAGTTGATCGGTTAGCAGACCATCCTTATATCGACTATAATCTGGCCGAAAATATTGTCAATTACCGGAAACAACACGGGCCATACGATTCCCTGGCTGATGTGAATCAATTGTATTTGGTGAATGATGATTTGAGTCGTAAACTTGAGCCATATTTGCAACTACCATGATAGCAGATCGCATTAAATCCCTTGTTGAGAGCATCCCGGATTTCCCCAAACAAGGAATTACCTTTCGTGATATTACTCCGATCCTGTTGGGCAGCCGGTTGAGCTATGATATTGCAGACGCTTTTGTGCAACGGATGAATGAGGATGTGGATGCAGTTTGCGCAATCGAAAGTCGCGGATTTTTCTTTGGTATGTTAATCGCCAACCGTTTGGGTAAGCCGTTCATTCCCATTCGTAAAGAGGGAAAACTTCCCGGCATGACCCACTCACACACTTACGACCTCGAGTACGGCAGTTCAACTGTTGAAATGCATGCAAACGTGTTGAATCCGGGCGATAAGGTACTTGTTCACGATGATTTGTTGGCCACAGGGGGAACAGCTGCTGCTGCTGGCGAAATTGTTGAGAAGCAGAATGCCAGCGTATCTGCTTTTGCTTTTCTTGTTGAACTCACGGACTTGAATGGCCGCGATAAGTTAATACCTTATAAGAGCGATTTAATCACACTTGCTGAGTATTAATCAGTCTTATCGAGGGCACAAGTATGAAGCATCTCATCAATCAATGAGGACGAATGATTCTTCTTTTGTAGAATGATCATCTTTATCTTGCTTCTATGTTTTAGACCCTCTTTCTTTGATCTACTGTTGCTCAAATAAGGCACCGAAAACTTTTCCTACTTTTGCAGGTTGTTTTTGAAAGGTAAATGCGAAAAGCTTCCGGCAATTTACTATTATATACGATTCTATCAATAAATCTATGAGGCTATGGATTTCGATTTAACGGAAAATCAGATCATGATTCGGGATATGGTGCGCGATTTTGCCAAAAAGCACATTGAGCCCGAGAAGATGAAGTGGGACGAAGCGCAGACATTTCCTGTCGATGTTTTCAAGAAGATGGGCGAGCAAGGGCTGATGGGTATTTTAGTGCCCGAA
>PXTV01000184.1:0-1689 GCA_003022985.1 Bacteroidetes bacterium SW_11_45_7
TGAAGCCAACGGCAATGATTTTTGAATAACTTTCCAAAAGTTTTCCGTTTTAGGGATTTCATGTACCGCCTTTTTTTCGGTAACTTTTGGAAAGTTGCCAGCCAAGGGTTCAAAAGCCTATAGAACAGTGGCTTTAGCCACATTGTTGGCAGGAACCTCTAACAGTTTTATTCTGTGAGCTTTTTTTGATTAAAATTCGTAAGCACCCATATCGGGGTTGTTATCCCGCTGCTTTTCATCCAGGTCTGTATCCGGATTGCTTGTTAGTTGATCGGGCAGGTCTGAGGTGCCGGCATCAATTGCAGGTGAGCCGCTTGTCAGATGATAGTCGTCATCGCTAATGCTTTCAAATTGTGGATCACTGTTCTTGATGACATTCACATAATTCGTGTCTGCCATGTTACGTTCGGTCTTGAGTAGACTGTTGTAGAAATTGTAATTGAACGGGGCATTTTGATTTTTATCCAATACAATCTCCTCATCCTTCGAGCCATGGATGATGCAGTTATAGAACGATGCATATATAGGGGCCGGTGCCCGGGCATTGGCCATTTTAAGAATTCCTTTTTTGTGATCGATATATTGAGAGCCGTAGTTAGTCATGGTACAATGGAAAAACCTGTACAGGCCACCAAGCTGTAAACGTACATTATTTTCACCGCAATTATAGATGAGACAATTTTCAGCAAAGATGACGGATGTCAATCCTAAAATGCCGGTACTAAGGCAGTTCCTGATGATACTGTTGCGTACTTGCAACACGGGGGCATTGTTAGAAGGTAGTGAATCCACTCGAATACCAACTTCCGCATTTTCAATGATCGCGTGATTAATGACATTGTTCTTGCTGCCTTTTGATAGCCAAAGTCCGCCCCACTGACCCGGCACGTCATCGTAAAAATCCTCCAGGCGAATCCCCTGGAAACGCACCGGATTATCGGCCGTGCCTTTAACTTTGAGCTCGCCATTGGCAAATACAAATAAGCTTGCATTATTAGCAAAATGAACCTGTGTTCCTTCCTCGATGGTAAGTGTACAGCCCGAATCAACAACGGCAAACCCTTGTATGACATAGGGTTTCTCATCTGTCCAGGTTGTATTGCAATCGATGATGGAAAAATCCGGAAAATTCTCACCTCCATCGATAGTGGGCCTGTAGTAGTTCGCATTTTGGCCCCGGGCTTGGAGGATCGTTTTCTGTTGATTGCCATTGACGTTGTAAACAATGGAATCGCGAATAACAAAGGGATTGTTCTGATTGGTCGGATCAACCGTGACTTCTACAAAAATGTAGATACTGTCTTTGGCAGCAATTTCCACATCGGTTACAGCAGGCGATGGCTCCCCGTCAACGTTCATCCGGAACTGGCCGTTGTCGCCACCCGCAAGGTTGATGGAGTTGATTCGAATCCGTTGATCATGGGGGTTAAAGACTTTAAGCTGTTGGGTGGCAGAACCGCGTTGTGTAAAGACTGTGTCAAAAGTGACGGTGTCTGTGGAAAAGTCGAGCTCAGCAGAAGCGTATTTCAGGAGTTTTTCTTTACGGCAATTGCTGAATAATACTGTACACCCAATCAAAATCAAACTGAGAAGAAGTGCTCTTTGTCCTGTCGCACGAAGCGATCCGTGTCGATGAAGTTCGGAATCACCTCGATGTCTTCGGACACCTCGAAGTGATCGTAGGTCTCC
>PXTV01000184.1:1707-4844 GCA_003022985.1 Bacteroidetes bacterium SW_11_45_7
TTCATTTAGTATAAAGGTAGCTCAAAAATTGCCGAATTGGATAGCAAGTGAAGGGGAGCATTTCGAGTCAAGTGGTGGTTAGTCTATTCTAATCCATGTGCTCAAAAGAGGCCATTGGTGAATTCGTAGTGCAACTTGTTTGTTGCAAATTCATGGCTGCATTAGCGCCTGTTTGTTCGGAAATCAGCCAATGGGATTTGAGACTTGTAAAATCCTTACTAGAATAAAGCCTTCAGGGGGTCCATCTCCAATAAAACTACCGGTCGGAGGGCTTCTCCCAATGTGGCGAATCAATAATCAAAATATTAAATGTCAGCTGTCCGACCGGTTTGAGTTCCTCCTGGAACTCGCAGGCGCCTTATTTTAAACCGCAAAATCGAAAATGTGGCTGTTTTTTTCATTGTTAGGGAAACATGTTCCCACACCATCACTTACCGATAAGCAAATCGATCTTTCCTCCTTGAGCAAAGGTGTTTATCTTCTCAAGGTAACCGCTAAGGGACAACAACTCACGCAAAAAGTGGTAAGCGCTGAAAATTGGCTCTTATTCCTCGCACATGCTTCTAATGTTGAGCCGGTTGTAATGACATCGTCAACCAGCAGGATGTGCTTGCCTTCTAATTCTTCTTCATTTTGCACCTGGAAAACGGACTTGACATTGTCCCAGCGATCCAGGCGTCCTTTTTTGGTCTGCGACTCGTTGTTTCTTGTCTTGAACAAGTAGTCCTTACTGTAGCGAACGCCCATCGCATCACCAAGGCCCATAGCAAAAAAGAAGCTTTGATTATAACCGCGCTTTTTCTCTTTGTCAGGATGAAGCGGAACGGGCACGATCATATCGATATCCTGATAGGCAGGTGTTTCATTAAGCCATTTGCCGTACATCTGACCCATTTTAATCCCAATCTTGGTTTTGGCGTTGTACTTCAACTGATGCATTAAGTGCTGCACCTTGCTTCCGTTAATGAAGTAGAGGAACGAAGTAGCATTTTCCAGTAAAACGCGTCCCCACAAATGTTTAGCGGTTGGATTATCCGCTCTCTTGTGATAGTCTGTAGTGGGCAGTTGGTGCTGGCAATGGATGCAAATGACCTCTTCACTGCCTTGCATGGTATTGCCGCACGATTGACAAACATTGGGGTAAAAGAGGTCCACAAGGGAGGAAGCATTGGAAACGGCTTGTTGCATCATTTGGAGGATCATAGCCAAGACGATTTTGTTAAGAATTCACCCGTTTGTGCTTTTTGATGTTAATCGGGTAACCTGCCTGGCTGATAGATTTCAATAAAATTGGCCAATTGCCATTCTCACTCCTTTTGAAGAGGAGGAAGGCGTAACTTCTTGTCCTTTCAATACCATTGAAAGATTACCTTTGATAACCAAGAGAAAATTGACCATTGACCCATCTGCATTCAAAACAGGAGCGCATCGTTGTTTTTGCCTCCGGCACAGGCACTAATGCCGAAAATATCTTTCGTCATTTCCGCCATCATGCTGACATTGAAGTTGGGTTGCTCATCAGCAGCAAATCCAGTGCCCCTGTTGTTGAAAAGGCCGGTAATTGGCAGGTACCGGTCCAATATATCGCCAAAGAAGACTTGCAGCAGCCCGCTAATATTTTGCATCAGTTGGAAGAAGCAGGCATCACGTTTCTTGTTCTTGCCGGCTTCAATCGCTTGATTCCACCTGAAGTGACCAATGCTTATGAAGGGCGTTTCATCAATCTTCACCCCGCCCTTTTGCCCTATTATGGCGGCAAGGGCATGTATGGCATGAACGTGCACAGGGCAGTTATCGAAGCTGATGATGAGCGGTCAGGGGTCTCCATTCACCAGGTTGATGAACGCTACGATGAGGGCAAGGTCCTTTTCCAGGCCACCTGTGAGATTGATAAGGGCATGACGCCCGAACAGCTGGCAGACAGAGTGCACGAACTCGAATACAAGCATTATCCCGGAGTCATCGAAGCTGTGATCGCTTCCGCGTAGTCCCAAAATGGTAACAGCGATTCTGTTAACCCCTCTTGTACCTTTCTACCACTCCCATTTTTACCTACCTTTGCCACTCTTAACAGATAATTCCTATGAGCACAACCAAACCCATCCGTTCCGCTCTTATTTCAGCTTTTCATAAAGAGCCACTCAAGCCCGTTTTAGAAGAACTCAAAAAGCTCTATATTACCATCTACTCCACTGGCGGCACCCAAACATTTATCGAACAACAAGGGCTTGATGTAACGGCTGTCGAAGAGCTAACATCGTACCCTTCCATTCTCGGTGGCCGTGTTAAGACGCTTCATCCCAAAGTGTTTGGCGGTATTCTGGCAAGAAGCGGGGAAGACGAAGATGCTCAGCAATTGCAGGAATACGGGATCCCGGAGATCGATTTGGTCATTGTGGATTTGTATCCGTTTGAAAAGACCCTTCAGGAAGACGCATCGGAAAGCGGGATCATTGAAAAGATCGATATAGGTGGCATTGCCCTGATCCGCGCGGCCGCTAAGAACTTCAGGGATACGATGGTTGTGTCATCGCAGGAGCAATATGCCTCTCTTGCCACTCTGCTTGCCGAGCAAGAAGGCAGTACAACATTTGAGGACCGTCAACTGGCAGCTGCAAGAGCTTTTGCAACAAGCGCCCGCTACGATGCCCTCATCAACAACTATCTGCTCAATGACAATGAGCCGAGCGCTTTCACGCGAAGCTATGCACCGGCCCGTCAGTTGCGATATGGTGAGAATCCCCACCAACGCGGGGTTTTCTATGGAAAGCTCGATGATTTGTTTACTCAGTTAAACGGGAAGGAGCTTTCCTACAACAACTTGGTGGATATTGATGGCGCCATCAATATTATCCGCGAGTTCGATAACACAGCTTTCGCTATCCTCAAACACACCAATCCGTGTGGCGTAGCTGTGCGCGATACGGTCAAACAAGCTTATCAAGATGCCTTAGCTGGCGATCCGGTCTCGGCGCGCGCACTCTCCGATCTCGCCTTGTCACCGGGCTGCACGCTTCCCGGCGCCCCGGATCCGCCCTCCTCTCGGGTGACGTCAGCGGCGTCCACAACGCCACGATCCCCTCTATGCGCTCGGACGTGCGGATCACGGCGTTCGTCGACTACGGCGCCGGAAACGG
>PXTV01000185.1:0-5554 GCA_003022985.1 Bacteroidetes bacterium SW_11_45_7
CTGCTCATCTGTCAATTTGTACTTTCGTTCTGCAATCATATAGTGCAAAGTAGCAGCCTTGTGGCGAGCCCGTTGAACAGTTACTTTCAAGGCGCGGATCAACTCATTGCCCAGTGTTAGTAAGCGTTCATGAGGTAAACGATCATTGGCCTGTAAAGTGCCCAACCGTTCGTTTAGGTCATGAACAAGCGCTTCCATGCTATCAGCATAGGTTCTTAGATCAGCAATCCCATTGTTGACGATGGTATCCATCTGGGCTATTGTTGCTTCCTTTTGCAACCACTTCATGCGCCATTCAGTGCGTGGCTGGAACTGCTTATTGTAAGGAGCGGGAAATTCATCAGTGGGATTGGAAGGACACATAAAACGCAAAAGATTTTTCTTCTTGAGATCATCCGTTTGCAAATGCATCGCTTCTCTGAAAAGGTTATGCAGCTTCTTATCCTCGAATAGATCATAAAAAAATTGCGTAGGTGATGTTGAGCGCTCCTCACCATTCCAGGTGAACTGCCACCCCCATCTGGCAATGCTCCAATCGATCAGCCAATACCCCCATTCCCAGCCGGATGTAAACACAGTATGATTATAAACGCCCACTTCTTGCATCGTATTCATATCCTCCCAGCGGGCATCTAAATAAGGTAATAGCAAAAGAGGAATGGAGTTATCATAGGTGATCCAATAAGCAGACTCCGGCCAGTACCAAGTATCGCGTTCGTCTTTATGACGCAATAAGCTGTAGTACATGTGCCGCAGATTCTGGTTCTCATAGACAGGCGCATCATCCTCTGTAATGGAGTAGGCCATGACACTATGAATCAACTTGATGGTACTACGCTCAACACTGTCCTCAAATGTTACCGGCTTTTTCATTTTTTGTCTTGCATCCTCCTCGCTACCCGATTTGATGACATGTTCAGCCCTTTGGACAAATGTGTTATGCTCTTTCAGAATTTTCCGTTTGGTATAGTTGCCAAGGCGTGTTCGCAGGTTACCGGAAATCCCGCCAATGAACTCACCAAGGCCCGTATTTAACTCTTTTTGTAAGGCTTAAAAGACGTTGGCGGGAACTTGACCAACTGAAAATGTTTTTGTTGGAGGGAATGAATGGAAATGTCGAGCGATACAAGTATTCCTCTCGAATGGGCGTACTCTACTATGTCCTGTGCATGCTCTAGCCAATCCTCAAGTTCCACAGTTCGCAAAAGCAGGAATTGGAAATAATTCTGCTGATTACGGGCCAGCCAGTCAATATATTGCTTCACATCCCGTAAAGCAGTTTTCTTTGGATAACCGTGTAACTGTTCAGTGATTTCAATGGGATGTTGGGTGTGCGGATTGAAGCCTTTCTTGTCGAAGCGCGGCTTTGCTTCCCAGGTAAAATTTGTTGGCAAAGGCCATTTCTCATGCGAAGGAATGAGCGACTGACGAGGATGATAGAATTTGTAGCCAAGCTTCTCCTGAAGCAAGCCGTAAAGCCCAAAACTAATCCCCTGATAGGAGGGGGTAGACAATTGAAGATGAATTTGGCTGTTTTTATTGCTTGACGTCCAGGTGTAATGGTGATTGGGATATTGATGATAAGGGAAGTCGACCTTTTGAGAAAAAACGGATGGTGCATGTTGCTCAGCAGAATCAATAGCGGGTATATCAAGAAGGACGTCAGCGTCCGGATTGTTGATCGATACGTTGTGTTGAAAACCCCGCTTCAACAAAGAAATAACATCATCGGTTGCCTGCTTCACTATATCCTTTTGATAGGTGCTATCAGGAATGATGATGCTAATTTCTTCCGCCTGGCTGTGAGTTTTTGGGAAAAGCGATAACAGAATGAGAATAAGGATATATGAAGGTCCCACAACGCCACCTTCTTTGGCTAAAAAAACCTTTATTTGTCGTAACTTAAGATATCTTATCATGAAATGCAGCAGAAGTTATAATTTTGGTTCATCACAAAAATGCGTCCCTATTTTATTCAAATGAGATAGCCACTCCCGATTATTTCAATCGGAAGTGGCTATAAAACGAAATCATTAACAAATAGAATGATGTTACACTGTAGGTACGTTGGAGAACCATAATTTTGCCAGATTCGCTTATCAAAGGTAAGCAAGAGGTTGCTAAACATTTCTCACGAATAAAACCCGGGCTTTTTGAGGATACGATTGTTTCTGATCACCATCATTTGTTTGTTTTCCGTTTTCCTTCTCAATGCGCAAACCGCCACCTTGAAGGGAACCGTTACCGATCAACAAACCGGTGAGCCATTAGTTGGCGTCAATATTGTCACCGAAAAGGATAAAGGGACCACCACGAATTTTAACGGGGAATATTCGCTCGATTTAGAGCCCGGCAAATGGCAAATCACTTATAAATACCTCAGTTATCAAAAAATTACAAAACAGGTAAAGATCAAGAGCGGTGCAACCAAAACGCTCAATGTAAAACTTAGTCAGGATGAAGAAGAGCTGAATGTTGTTGTTGTCAGTGGTAGCAAGTACGAAAAGAACATTAGCGAAGAAACGGTTTCCATTGATGTGATGCAACCGGAGCTTTTGGAGAACGCGAACTCCCAGGATGCTGGCGAAGCCATGCAAAAGATGCCGGGCGTGAGTATTGTTGATGATCAACCGATTATAAGAAGCGGAGCTGGCTATGCATATGGTGCCGGTAGCCGTGTTCAGGTACTCGTAGATGGCCAGCCCATGTTATCAGGTGATTTCAGGGATGTTAACTGGAGCTTCATCCCCATCGAAAATGCCAAGCAGATTGAGGTCATTAAAGGAGCTTCGTCAGTGCTTTATGGGACGGGTGCCCTCAATGGCGTTATTAATGTGAGAACCGGTTACGCAAAGGATAAGCCCGAGACCAAATTAACCGTTTACCAGGGCTTATATGGGAATCCACGCAATGAAGCTATGATCTGGTGGGACCGCGAGTACTACAATCCTTTTTTTACAGGGGCTTCGTTTAACCACAGGCAACGCTACAACAACCTGGATGTAGTGGTTGGCGGCAATCTCAGGAGTGAGTCGAGCTACTTACAGGGCGCCAACAAACAAAGAGGACGCCTGAATTTCAAAACAAGATATCACGACCCCTCTCAGGATGGGCTTACTTATGGCGTGAATGGAAATATCATGTACAACCAAAACGGGGATTTCTTTTTATGGCAGGACAATGATACAGGTGCTCTAAAGCCATTTGGCGGCTATCAAACAGATGGGTCCACCATTACGCCCAACAGGTTTATCATGGCTACAGTCGATCCTCATCTGACTCTGTTCACCGATAATGACTTCCGCCACGAGATTAAAGCCCGCTATTACAATGTAACCCGTCTCAGACTGGGAAATCAAAATGCCACATCGCATTTAGGCCGTATCGAATACCAATTGCAAAAGCGCTTTCAAAATGAGTGGACTGCCACAGGTGGCATTCTCGGCTCCTATTCCCGTTCATTCAGTCCTGCTTACAATGAAGAATGGCATACGTTCAGCAACGGTGGCGCCTATCTGCAAGTCGAGAAAAAAATCGGCCGCCTGTCATTAGTGGGAGGCACACGTTACGAGTTTAATACTGTTGATGAATACGAGCCCGTTAAAGGAACATTCCTGCGCGCTTCATTTGGCCAGGGATACCGCTTCCCCAGCATAGCGGAACGGTTTGTGAGGGAAGACCTCTCCAATATCATCAAAGTATTCCCGAACCCTGAGTTAAACCCCGAAAAAGGATGGAATGCCGAACTTGGGATAAAACAAGCCGTCAAAATTGGTCATTGGCTCGGCTACCTCGATTTGGCTGCCTTTTGGACGGAATATGACGACATGATCCTTTTCCGGTTTGGTCAATACGATGAAGGATTTGGTTTTAAATCCCGCAACACAGGGCGTTCAAGAATTTCAGGCCTGGAGTTCACAGCTATGGGGGAAGGGGTCATGGGCTCAACACCGGTAAGACTTTTAGCAGGTTACACCTATACCTACCCCGTCAATTTAACACTTGACACAACCCTTAGAAATACAGGAGAGTATATGTCCAACTTCTTTAGAGCTTTTAACAATCCGGGCGAAGACATTCGTAAAGGTTTAGCCCGTTATCGCTTCAGGCATATGATAAGGGGCGATGTAGAGGCAGACATTAACCAGTTTTCAATTGGTTTAGCTGCCCGCTACAATAGTTTTATGGACAAGATCGATCAAATCTTTGAAGGAGCAATCGATGGCATAGCTGAATACAGGGAAAACAATAACCACGGTGATTTAGTCCTCGATGCCAGACTCGGTTACCACTTTTCCAACAATGCGCAGGTAAGATTATTAGTCAAAAATCTTACAAATAACACATACTCCATCAGACCTGCCAAGTTACAACCTCCCATTAACTTTACACTTCAATACAAACACAAGTTTTAACGCAGTTTCCTAAACCCATTCCCTCTATTCTTTATCAGGATACTTGCTTTAAATATCTTATATCTTAAATTTTAAATATTAAGTTTTATATCTTAAATCTTAAATCTTAAATCTTAAATCTTAAATCTTATATTGTCTTAGATGGAATATCATCTGCAAGGATAAATTTTCTCAACTCATTACCATTTATTAGATTGGCCCCTCATTTTAACCGATCTGTCATTCTATTGTTAGGAAGGGGTGCGAAAACGCGATATTTTCATTATTTTCGATAAGGATTTTTAAAACTGTGAGGAGTCTTTTATGGCCATGCTCTTTAAAAAATGTACTATTGCCGCCCTTCTCATTGCAATGCTCGGGGCAATATGTCAAGACCAAGCCCATTCACAAACTTACAATGACGGCCCTATTGAATTACGCGTAAAGGTCCGCGAGATTCAGGTCAATTTCAGCAGCGATCATGATATAGCCGTATTGGGTGATCCTGATGAATACCGTTTTAAGCTCTGGGTCCGTGATAATGCCAACCTGGATACGCAAGGATGGCGTAACAATGGAACGGGGACGTTTAAATTCAATTCTGATCCGGGAACAACCGGGGATTACAACACCATCCTCTTCGATGAAAATTATACCAACGCTACTATACCACAATACTTTGATCTACGGCTTGAGGCATGGGAAGATGTATGTGATGCCGACCCTTCAACGAGTGCCGGAACTGATGAGCAATACGATAGTGGTGACTGTTGCGCTGGTGCTGTCGTGTTTGGCACATGTGCCGGCTCTAACGTGTCCGACAGTCGTCACTGCGATGCCAACCCCTATAAGAACCAGATGGATTACAGGCAAGGAGCACCATGCAGCTGGTATGACCACGGCTTTGTCAATGGGAATTGCAGTAATTACTCGCCCAGAATCGAATCGTATTGGAAATATGCAAACGGTGAGAGCTGCTCCGATGCTATTGACTTAGGGACATTAACAAGCGGTAGCTCCATTACACACTTCAATAGCAGTGAATGCTACAGCGATAATTACTCAGGGAGTTTATCAAGCTCGGGAAATGACGTCTATTACAAGTTCACAACCAATCAAACCCTTGGCGTCCGTGCCACTCTTTGTGGAGGGGCATCCTG
>PXTV01000185.1:5565-6287 GCA_003022985.1 Bacteroidetes bacterium SW_11_45_7
CTGGAATACCAACATGTACATATTGGATGCTTCGTGCAATGAATTATACGCGAATAACAATGGGTCCGGATGTGCTCCGCAATCCGAAATTGCGGAAAATATTTGCACGCCGGGAACATATTACGTTGTGGTAGATGGTAATACCTCCTCAGACAAAGGTGAATTTACATTGACCGTTGAAGAAGACCCGAGTCTCGCACTCACAGCGCCTATCACAAAAACCGATGTAAGTTGCAATGGTGGCTCCGATGGCGAAGCGTATATCTCCATTAGTGGCGGCACATCACCGTATAATGTCCAATGGTCACCCAGTGGTGCAAGCACCGATACAATAAAAAATCTTACTGCAGGAAATTATACAGTGAGCGTTACAGATCAACAGAATTGCACAGTCTCAAATACCGTCACAATTCATGAACCTGCCCCTTTAAGCGTATCGGCAACCAGTACCGATCCTGTTTGTAATGGCGGCAATGGCGGCTCCATCACCATCACCTCATCATCTGGCGGTACACCGCCTTATGAGTATTCCATTGGCGGTGGTTTTCAACCGAGCACAACGTTCAATAACGTCTCAGCAGGAACAAAAACGGTTACCATTAAAGACGCTAACACCTGTACGGGTGATACCACTATTACTGTTAACGACCCACCAGCCATCAATCTCAACTTAACGGCCACAGATGTATCCTGTGCCAATGCGGCTGATGGCACTGTGACAC
>PXTV01000186.1:0-15226 GCA_003022985.1 Bacteroidetes bacterium SW_11_45_7
AAAGGTCACTAATGTGCCATCGCGCACCCCCTTGGCGTCCTCTTCTTTCTCCTCGATGAGCTCGCCTTGTTGAAACGTGGCCACTTTGCTCTTGCCTTCGCGGAAGGACTGCACTTTGAAAGCCCCCGAGAGCGCATTGACAGCTTTTGTGCCCACACCGTTCAACCCAACTGCTTTTTGAAACGCCTCGGAATCGTACTTGCCGCCCGTGTTGATCTTCGATACGCACTCGACCACCTTCCCCAGGGGAATCCCGCGCCCGTAGTCCCGCACGGTCACTTCTTTATCCGTCACGGTCAAATCGATGCGCTTGCCATAACCCATGACGAACTCATCGATGGCGTTGTCGATCGTCTCCTTGACCAGCACGTAGATGCCGTCATCATGGGAAGAGCCGTCACCCACTTTGCCGATGTACATGCCCGGTCGCATGCGGATGTGTTCACGCCAATCGAGTGATTTAATGCTCTCTTCGGTGTATGCCATACTATATGATGATTTTCATGTAAAGTGCGTGGGGTTTCTTATATTTGTTTAAGGTTTAATGGTCAATGGTCAAGGTGTGATCGGAATTTATTATGTTTTTATTACTTACGAAGTTCAACATTTTAATCATTAAACATTGAACTTTAAACATTAAACTTTGAACCTTGGACTGACTTTGAACTTCAAATTTCAAATCTCAAATTACATCTGCCAGCGGATCAAACTACCTTCAATTCTTTTCCAAATCTACAAATAACAATGCTGACAAGATGGTGCACTGTTCCGTTCAATCTCTTGAATTATCAACAAGGGGTTGTGAAAAAATGTAGGGTGAAGTAATCTCCGAGAAAAAACATCAGTGTAAGTCAAAAAAATTGCTGATCGAAAATTTGATATTACTCCGTTAACAATTAATTTAGCGGCATTAAGATACATGGAAGCTATCTCCGTGTTTTGGTAAACGATTGTTGACGGAAAAATTTCTGCTATGGCACTACGAGTCTTTATCCTTGGTCTATTCATCGTTACGTTATTCTCCACTAAAGGTTGGGCGCAGTTCCAATTAGGTGGTCAAATCGGTTTGAATTTGTCAACGTTGACGTTGAATGAAAATTTGCATTGGAAGGATCAACGGACTATAAAAGCAGGTTTCAATACCGGCTTTCACCTTAGTGTTGGAACGGAAAACTTCGGCTATCAACCCGGCTTTATGTATTCGCAACAAGGGGTGAGGTATGCTGATAGAAATGTAGGTTTTGGTAATGATGGCGTATTTGTGGAGCGCCTCAATTATTTCCGCCTGCCCCAGATGTTTTATGGTAAAATTTCCGTTACTGACTTTTTGCAAATCCGTATTGGTGGTGGCCCTTATCTCGGGTTTTTGCTGGCTGCTTCCACCAAAAGAAAAGACTCCGATGGCGATGTTGCCATCACCGACAAGGATATTGGTTTTCTTCCTGATGATGGTAACGATTATCTGCCCTTTGATTTCGGGTTTAAACTCGGTACTGGCGTGGAATTTCAGCTTGGCCCGGGAGAGATTGTTTTCAGTCCTACTTACAGCTTTGGTATGGTAGCAGTGGATCACCCAGAGAATATCTCCAATGCGGCCGATGATTTCAACGAATTACGAAAGAATTCCGTCATAGGAATATCCACGATGTACTTGTTTACCCCATCTGAGCTTTAAAAATGATCTTTTAGGATCAAAATGCGTGAGGCAATATGCCCTTATGCCATTTACGTCTTCTTCTTACTTGTAGCTTAGCAAATGAATTGCAAAGTTCTCATCAAAAGCTTCAATTTTCCGAGCATTTCCTTAACATTGCCGTGAGATCGAAAATTGTTTCATTTCTTGCTCACTGCACATAACATCCATAAATCTTACGGCAGTGTTAATGTCTTGCGAGGGGTAAATCTGTCTATTCAACAGGGAGAGATCATCTCTATTGTGGGCAGTTCAGGGGCCGGCAAAAGCACACTGCTCCACATCATCGGCACTTTGGACAGGGCCGATCAGGGCCGCGTTACCATCAACGATCAAGAGGTGGACCGGTTAGCCGATAAGAAGCTGGCCCGTTTCCGGAATGCCAACATTGGCTTTGTGTTCCAGTTTCACCACTTATTGCCCGAGTTTACAGCCGAGGAGAATGTGAGCATACCAGCTATGATCTCGGATGCTACCTTCCGGGACGTCAATAAGAAAGCGGGGAGATTACTCGACCTCCTGGGCATGTCGGACCGGTTCGACCATAAACCGGCCCAGTTGTCCGGTGGTGAGCAGCAGCGGGTGGCAGTTGCCAGGGCTCTTATTAATGATCCGGGTTTAATTCTGGCTGATGAACCTTCCGGCAATCTGGACTCCGAAACTTCGGAAGAACTCCACCGTTTGTTTTTTCAACTGCGCGATGAGCTGGACCAAACCTTTGTGATTGTTACCCACAACCGCGATCTTGCTCGAATGGCCGACCGCATGCTAACCATGCGCGATGGCGAGTTTGTTGATTGAGCGACAAGAATGAGCTTTTACTACGATTCGGGATTCAGCAACATGACCGATAACTTTACCACATCCAGCATTATCCGCCAGCCCGTGTTAGTATTCCTCTTTTTGCTCGGGCTCGGTTTTGCATGCTACGGCATTGTATTAGATGGCCCCTTTATTTTTGATGATGAACACTTCATTCAAAAAAACGAGTACGTCCATAATGCTGATTGGGGTCAAATTTTCACCACCAGTGTAACGGAGGGGGCAAATATCGAGGGGAATTTTTACCGCCCTCTGCAGCAATCCATCTATGCACTTTTGTACGGCTTGTTCGGGGAAGATCCTTTGCCTTTTCACTTCCTCCAGATCCTCATCCATATTGGCAATGCCTTTTTGCTCTGGCTGTTATTGTTACGCCTCTCATTACCTGCATGGGGAGCATTGGCCGGAGCTGCTCTGTTTCTTTGCCATCCCGTTCAAACTGAAGCTGTGAGCTATATTTCGGGCCTGGCAGGGCCGTTAGGGTTCTTATTTGTATTGGCGAGTTTGCACATGCTCTGGCAACTTATCCATTCATCATCCCGGCAAACGATCGTTTGGCTTATCGCTTCGCTTTTGTTTTTCATCATTGCCCTTTTCAGCAAGGAAAACATGGTGGTCTTACTGCCAATTGCCATTTTTCTTACGCTTTACTGCTGGCTAAAGAACCGGTTGGTCAACCCGAATATGACATTGACAGCCATAGGCCTTTTTGCGCTTGTAGCCGGTGTTTACATGTACTTCCGCTTTACAACGTTCAATTTTGAAGGGAGCGAGGTGGGCCTTACTGAGCAAAAAAGCCTGTATACGAATAACCTTTGGGTTCGAGTAACCACATTTACCAATGTCATCCGGGATTATCTCAGGCTCATCTTCTTCCCGCAAGACCTTTATTATGAAAAACAGTACACGGCTTATACCTCGCTTCTTTATGCAAGGGCGTTACCCGGCCTGTTCCTCATCCTGGCAACCGTTGGCTCAATCATTGCTATGCTCGTATGGCGCAAGTTCTTAGAGGTTGGCCTTGGCCTTGGGTGGTTTATGAGCGCCCTTGCTCCTTACAGTGGTATCGTCCCCCTCAATGCCATGTACCTGGAGCATTGGCTCTACATTCCATTGGCCGGTCTTGCCATGCCCATTGCTTCGCTGTTTCGCTGGCCTGCCGGAAAGTATGCGAAGATTGCACTTGGGGGAATCGTCATTATTGGCTTGACAGCTTTCTCGGCACGAACAATTGAAAGGAACACCGAATGGGCGGATTACGAAGCATTTTACCTCAACGAGCTCAACTATACGGACCGCTCAGCCCGCATTTACAACAACCTGGCCATGTACTATGCCGATAAGCAGAATGATGAAAAAGCCATCAACTATTACAAGAAAGCGATTCAAACCCATGACCGCTACCCCCAACCTCATCACAATCTGGCCAGGATTTACGCAGAGCAGGGGAAAATGGAACAAGCGATGGCCGAATACCGGCAAGCACTAAAATTAAAGCCCGATTTCGTTTACAGCTTACGCAATTTGTACAAGATCTTTAAGCAAAGGGGTGACAAACAAAAAGCTGAGCAGATAGCCCAACTCATTCAGCAAATCCGCAAAGGGCAAAAGATCCGTTATGAGGATATTGAGCCAATTTTGGAGGCCCGCCCATAGAAGATGATCCAGTATTTATTGAATGGCCAGAAGAATGATGGCAATGTCTATAACCTTCCCGCATAATCATTCACTTAGCTAATCTATCTGTATAAGGCAAACCCTATCAATATGACAGAAGCATACATTTACGATGTTGTCCGTACACCGCTCAGCAAAGGCAAAAAAGACGGGTCTCTTTACACCGTTTAGCCTCTCGATCTTGCCATTTCACAGTTGCAGGCCACTAAGGAACGGAACAACCTCGATACCAACTACCTGGAGGACTCATCCCGGGCTGTGTAACACAAGTCGATGAGCAGGGCTTTAACATTGCCAGGACAGCTGCTATGACAGCCGTTTAACCCGATACCACAGCGGGCGTCAATTAGATGTACCTCAAAAAGACCCTGCAGGATTTGAAAGTGAGGAAAACTAAAAAATCACATGAACATAAATAAGCCCCCAAGATATTTAAAGACTCTTTACCTTGTTGGTTTCTTAATCAGCTTACTATGTTTATCTTTTCTTATGTAGGGAGAACATTTCATAGCTCAATCATTCGTTTTTCTATCTTTTCAAGTCTCGTAGGACTTCCCCTCCTTTTTATAGTAGCTATAATTGAAACATCCAATAACAAAAAGAGTAAGGACAAAATCATTAATATACTATTGGCAATGATTTCCCTTGGCTTGCTCACAGGTTCTGTATTTAAGTTACAACATTGGCCAATGTATGGTTATTTTTTAGTAAGTGGAAAGTTACTAAGTCTAATTATTATACCAGTAGCGATTTATCACAATTTTAAAGGAGAAATCAACAAAAAGGGAAAGGTTCCAAGACTTCTATATTTACTTTCGTATCTACTTTATTTTTAAATACTTTGAAAGCTTTACCCGAAGCTGTCACACACACATCAAGCAACGAAGTGGCTTAACAAGTGTGCCAGCGCAACCGCACGAATTGAAATGAGAATAATTGATTTGTGCCACAGTAGCTAACTACGTATCAAATGCAATGCTCCATTTCAGAAGTAATATGACATTTTCCGTTCATTTTTGTACTTTACTGGTATAAACGAGGGAATATTCCTCGTTCTTTAATCCGCACTGCTTTTATACTAGGGTCGTTAAATTTGGGAGAAAATAAAAGCAATCAAGACCGAAAATCGAATACGGAGTCAAATTATTCGACAACTTAACAAAATGTCAACCAAAAAGCTTAAAGAAATCCAAAAATTCCTTGGTGAACTGGAAAAGGATGAAACGCAATCAAAAGTTTTGTCCTATGCAGGCGCATGGAGTGACATTGACGATGCTGTCATGGAAGACCTGACGGATAATTTAATAGCCAATAGACAGAAAAATCAAAGAAGATTTGACCAATAATGCCTTAATCGACACGAACATCCTTTCTTATTATTTTAAAGGAATCCCTAACGTAGTAAAAATCTTTGAGGCTTACCTTTTGTAGAAAGAATTTAAATTTGGTAGTTTTACACGCTAAGTGATGTTATCCTTCCAATCGGTTCAATAACGTGATGAATTCCCACACATATCGTTCCCTCCTAAGTCTTTTCCTCATTATCCTGTTAGGCATCACCTATGGCGGAAAAGATGTTCATCACTTATTTCATGATCACAAAATTTCCGAAAATAAGTGCGAAGCAGCTTCTGATCATCACTTTCACAATGGCTCATTCGACTTTCATTGCCAGCTCTGCCAAATCAATGGGAATGAATATAAGTATCGGGCAGATATTACTTCTGCGACATTCGGTCTGGCACCCCATGATTCCCGATACAAGCTTGTCAATCTAATCGATGCACTTGCCTACGAATCAAGTGTCTTTCTCCGCGGGCCACCTTCCTCTCGCTTTTCTTCATAACTGACTTCTATCCTTCTTAGCATCGCTATGCCGCTTTGGTAACAAGCAAAGTGAGAAGGACTTTATATGATCATTTAGCAATATATTCTAATCTGTCATTGCTAAGGCACGATTCATCTATTTGCAAAACTTTAAAATTTTAATTTATGTATATTCAAAATATCATGCCACAAGTGAAGTGGATAGTCGTATTTTTCGTTTCCTTATTAACGCTGATCATCCAGGATGGAAACGCACAGGATCAAGATGGTAAAACTGTTTTTACGGGTCAGGTCCTCGGAGAAAACGAGCAGCCCTTACCCGGTGTCAATGTCTATTTCTCCCGCTTCAACAAAGGGGCGGTGACTAATAGCGATGGGAAGTTTACCCTAAAAGGCCTGCCAAAAGGCACTTACAAGGTCTCCTTTTCTATCGTTGGCTATGCCAATAAAAAGCAAACGGTATCATTGGAGCCGGGTGATACAAAGCGCATCGATGTTGAGCTTGAACGCTCCAATATGCAGTTGCAAGAAATCACAGTGACGGGCACACCCCAAACAACGGAGCAAATGGCCACCTCCAGGGATGTGCAGTCGCTGTCAGGCAGGCAAAAACAGCAAGAACAAGCAGCTTCTCTTGGCGCCTCAGTTGATGAGATGGCTGGCGTTTCGCACATCGAAACGGGAAGCCAAAGTGGTAAACCGGTTATAAGAGGATTAAGTGGTCAGCGGATCCGTGTATTATTCGATGGATTTCCCATGGATTTCCAGCAGTACGGAGTTCGCCACATGCCCTCGGTTGATCCGCTTATGTCAGAACGGATTGAGCTGGTTCAAGGCCCCGCCAGTGTGCTCTACGGCTCCGATGCCATGGGAGGCGCTATCAATATCATCCCCAATCAAATCCCATACGGCAACGAAGATGAGTCATTTTTAGCAGGTGAGGTCTATGGTGAATTTGGAAGCAACAACACCGAATGGAGTAGTGGCCTTCAACTCAAAGGCTCTGTCGGGAACTTTGGCATCACCGGTTCATTTGTGAAGCGGTCAGCGGATAATATCAACGCCCCTTCTGTGAAGACGGCTGACCAGACAGGAAACTCAACCGATCCCAGGTTTGCAGGAGAACTGGATCATACGGATTTTGACCAGTTGAACGGTACGGCAGGGCTCGGCTATAATAGTGACTTTGGCAGTGTGAGGCTCAATTATATGCGTTGGCAAAATGAGCACAATTTCCTGCTGCCTAACGGCAAGGGGCTCGGGCAGCGTATCACAAATGATATGGCTCAGATGAAAAGTGTAATCAATCTGGGCGGTAATTACGTGCTGAAGCCGGGCTTCTCTTACCTGCGCAATGTGAGACAGTCAAACAAAAAAGGGAACACCCGTAACGATTTACCGGATCTTGACGAAAGAGCTCACCTGGATATTTTGCTGGAAACCTATAACGGCCGCCTTGAATTACAGCACGGTAAAATTGGCCCTTTAAGTGGTCGCTTGGGTGTAGCATACATGCAGCAGGAACAAGATACGCGAGGTGTAAACGAGCCATTAGTTCCAGACGCCACTGTACGCAATTACGATGTGTTCATGTTTGAAAAAGCAACTTTTGGGCAATGGACCATCAATGCCGGTGTGCGTTATGATCACAGGTCACAGGAAGCTGACCCTAATAAGAAACTTAACCTGCCTGATCAAGACAATGAAGAAACAGAGGACGTTTTGGAGCAAACTTACAACGTAGTCAGCGGCTCGTTTGGTGTGAATTACCGGATTATGGATCAATTAGCAGCATCGGTCAATGTTGGCCGTGGTTTCCGGGCCCCATCGTTGTTTGATTTACACGCTGATGGCGTCCATGGAGGCGTTGCGGCTTTTCAAAAAGGCGACCCGAATCTGGATGAGGAAACGTCCCTGAATACCGATGTTTCACTTAAATGGCGCTCGGAAAAGATTCAGGCGCAGGTTACAGGGTATCGGAATGCGATCGATAATTATATCATTCTACTGAATACAGGTGAGAAAGCAAATGACGGCAAGGGGCCACCTATCTGGCGAAATACGCAGACCGATGCAGTCTTGTGGGGGAGCCATATTGATGCAAAGGTGGAGGTGTTTCAATGGTTGCAATTGCATGGCGGTTATGAAATGGTACGAGGAAGAAACACCGGTGAGGACCTGGATAACGTGGACGAATTGCCTCTTTTGCCGGCTGACCGATTGAATGGAGATATCCGTTTCAGACAAGATCAACTGGGACCGCTTGAAAACAGCTACTTGAAGATCGGAGTCCGTCATACTTTTCAAAAAGATGCGGCAGGGCGCTATGAGCCATTCTGGCAGTTCGGCAATCTGGATAAATTTCCCTTTGGCGTGGCCTCAACCGATGCCTACACCCTTCTGAATGTTGGTATTGGATTTACTGTGCCTTTCATGGAGCGATCGATAAAGGTGGATGTTCAGGGAAGCAATTTGCTGAACAATGCATACAGGGATTTCCTTAACACGTACAAGGGCTATGCGCTCAATCCTGGGCTTGATGTTACCGTAAAGGTGAGCATTCCCTTTGATACACGTACATTTGGCAAATAAGCCGGTATTTTGGTTATTGGCAGCAGGCAAAAATCCGAAGGCCAATGGAATTGTCGAACTTAATGTTCGCTTACCAATTTGGCCATTTCGGATTGTAGCCAATATTTTGCTCCATTGTACGTTTGGTAGCAAACGAGTACCTTTGTCATTATGATAAAATATCTCAAATACTTGCCTCTCGCAGTCTTGTTATTCCTTTTCGCTTCTTGTGATAACTTCCAGAAAGTGAAAAAGAGTAACGACATGGAGTGGAAGTACGAGAGGGCATTGGAGTACTACAATAACCAAAAGTACCACAAAGCCGTCCCTCTTTTTGAAGAACTCATTTCGGTTTACAAGGGGACAAAGAATGTGCAGGACATTTATTACTACTAAGTTTGAGCAGGAAAACTATCTTGTAGCGGCTTATCATTTCAACAACCTGTACGATGCCTTCCCTAATGGTCAGTTTGCCGAGGATTGTGCCTATATGAACGGCTACTGTTACTACAAGATTTCGCCTCGTGTATCATTGGCACAAAAAAATACCAAAAAAGCAATACGCGCCTTTCGCAGGTATGTTAATGACTATCCCAACTCGGCAAGAGTTAAGAAAGTTAATAAGCTTATGGATGATCTGCGATTGAAACTGGAACAAAAAGCGTTTAATGCAGCAATCCTTTATTACGAAATGGGTAAGTACAGGGCATCTGCTGAATCGTTTACCAACTTTCTCGAGGATTATCCGGGCAGCAATAAAGCCGACAGGGCCAAGTTTTTAATTTTTAAAAGCAACTATTTACTCGCCAAGAACAGCGTGGAAAAGAAAAAGCACCAACGGTACGAAAAAGCTGTTGAATCGTATTATGCTTTTGTTGATAATTATCCCCAAAGTGGTTATGTTGACGAAGCTGAAGAGTTATTTCGCGAATCCCGTAACCAAATTGACAAACTAAGAAGTAAAAAATGAGCAACGACAAGCCAGCCAAGAAGTACCAAAACATTACCCCGGTTATAGAAACCATGGAATTTGCTAACCTTACAGCCAAAACGGGTAATCTTTACGAAGCACTCAACATCGTCTCAAAGCGTGCAAACCAGCTCTCCCTTCAAACGAAAGAGGAGTTGCACGCAAAGCTGGAAGACTACGCTTCCTTAACGGATAATCTTGAGGAAGTGACGGAGAATAAAGAACAAACTGAGATCTCCAAGTTTTACGAGCGGCTTCCCAGCGCTACTTTGAGGGCTCTTGCCGAATTTTTGAATGACGAAGTGTACTATCGCAAACCGGAAGAGGAAGAGATAGGCCCCGCTAAAGGCAGCGATAATCAATAAGGATGTTGAGCGGCAAACGAATCCTTCTTGGCGTTTGCGGAAGTATAGCTGCCTATAAAAGCGCTACCCTCGTCCGTCTTCTTCTCAAAGAAGGCGCGGATGTGCAAGTGGTGATGACGGAAGACGCCACTACGCTCATTACCCCACTTACTTTATCAACCCTCTCCAAACGGCCTGTCCTTAAGGATTTTGCTACTCCGGATGGGCAGTGGAACAATCATGTGTCCCTTGCCGAATGGGCTGATCTTTTACTGATAGCCCCTGTTTCTGCAAATACATTGGCCAAAATGGCCAACGGTTTTTGCGACAATCTTCTAACCACAACGTATTTATCGGCTAAATGTCCTGTGGCTGTTGCTCCTGCCATGGACCTCGATATGTGGCATCACCATTCTACCCAGCGGAACATTGAACAAGCTAAGCAAGACGGTGTTACCGTCATCCACACAACTGGCCGGCAATACATTTCTTGTGACAGCCGGCCCCACCATAGAGCCCATCGATCCTGTCAGGTTTATCAGCAATCATTCCTCTGGTAAGATGGGGATGGCATTGGCAAAAACAATTGCTGAAAGAGGCGGAAGGGTGATTCTTCTTAAAGGGCAAACTGCCATTGAGGCCGATCATGAGAACATTGAAACAATCGCCATCAATACGGCTGAGGAACTTTATGAAACAAGTTTGAAATACTTTCCACAGGTTGATGTGGCGATAGCCGCTGCTGCTGTTTCGGATTACACGCCAGTGCAACAAGAGCAGCAAAAGATCAAAAAAAAGGATGAGAACTTGACATTGGAGCTCACCAAGACAAAAGACGTCCTTGGCGAATGGGGAAACCGTAAGAAAAACGGGCAGTTACTAATTGGCTTTGCTCTTGAAACGGACCAGGAAATTGACCATGCTCGTTCAAAAATGAAGGATAAGCACCTGGATATGGTTGTTCTTAATTCATTACAGGATGCCGGAGCCGGTTTTGGCCACGACACCAACAAAATCACAATACTGGATAAATACAATAATATCATTAGATTTGAGGTAAAGGCGAAGAAAGCCGTAGCCGAGGATATCATCGATCAAATTACGAGCCAGCTTCATGCTTAAATTTTATTCCACTCTATTCTTTTTTGTTTTTCTCTTGCCGTTTTCCTCTTTTACTCAAGAGCTAAAATGCGATGTGCAAGTGAATGCCCAAAAGGTGAGGGACGTCAATCAGCAGGTGTTCAAAACACTGCAAAAGTCCGTGAGCCAATTTATGAACAACAGGAGTTGGACGGATGATCAATTTAAGACGGAAGAGCGCATTGAATGCAGTATGCTCATCAATATTACAGGCCAAAAGAGCGAAGGAACTTACAAGGCCAATGTTACCATCCAATCCTCAAGGCCTGTATACAACAGCGGTTACAATACTGTCATCCTTAATTATGTGGATAAAGATTGGGTGTTCGATTACCAGCAGCATCAGTCCATCCAGTTCACCAAAAATACCTATGTATCCAATCTTTCGTCAATGTTGTCTTATTGGGCCTATATGATTATCGGGCTCGATTACGATTCCTTCTCTAAAAAGGGCGGCACACCCTTTTACAATAAAGCTCAAAATATTGTGAATAATGTGCCATCCAACTTGTCAGAAAGTGAGGCACCCGGGTGGAAGCCGTTTGAGAGTGACAAAAACCGGTACTGGTTCGTGGAAAATATGCTGAACAGTAAATTCAGCCAGATGCGCAATGTGTATTACGAGTATCATCGTAAAGGGCTCGATCTCATGTACGAGGATGTAAAAAAAGGGCGGGGAAACATCTTCAATGCCCTTAAGTCAATGGAGAAACTTGCCAAAGATTACCCCAACAACATGTTGATCCAGTTGTTTTTTCAAGCCAAATACGATGAGTTAATAGGGATTTTTTCCGAAGCACCCCAATCCAAAAAAGCAGCGGCTGTTCAGTTGTTGTACAGGGTTGACCCCGATCATGCGAATGAGTATTCGCAAATGCTCAAGAAATAGTCAGCAGTTCTTGAAACACATCTTTTGTCATGCTCCAGAAGCTCACCGTCAAGAATTACGCCATTATCCGGGAAATCGATATCCCGTTTTCCTCCTCTCTTACTATTATTACGGGCGAGACGGGAGCCGGTAAGTCCATCCTGCTCGGAGCTCTTTCTTTGGTCTTAGGGGATAGAGCCAATACGAATTCGCTTTTTGACAAGGAAAGGAAGTGTGTGATTGAAGCGGAATTCGACCTTCAAGCCTACACCCTCCAATCGTTTTTTGAAACACATGAGCTCGATTATGACGACCTGACCATCATTAGACGGGAAATTACACCATCAGGCAAGTCCAGGGCTTTTATCAATGATACCCCGGTTAACCTGACTGTATTGAGGGAGTTAAGTGCTCAACTTATCAATGTGCATTCCCAGCATCAAACCCTCGAGTTGAACGACAAAACCTTCCAACTCTCAGTATTGGACCATTTGGCAGATAACGGCCAACTGTTGGAGCAGTACAAAAGGAAATACGACCATTACCGGCAGCAGGAAAAGAAACTCCGGGAGCTCCGGGAACAAAATCGAAAAGCCCGGCAGGATTTCGACTATTACCAGTTTCAGCTCAACGAGCTGGATGAGCTACCATGGGAAGAATTGAACCAGGAAGAGCTCGAGAACGAGTTGTCCATTCTGAATAACGCAGAGGAGATCAAAAGCAATTTGGCATCGGTTACGCAATTGCTCAGCAATGAAGATACTTCAGCCGGCAATCGCTTGCGCGAAGCGAGTACGTTATTGAGTGATTTGATACATTACAATCGCGATTTAGAAGATTTCCATCAGCGCCTTGAAAGCTCGCTCATCGAGGTAGAGGATATTGCTTCCGAGATGGAACGGATCCAAGATCAAACCGATTACGATCCTCAACGGGCTGAACAGTTGAACGAACGGCTTAACGAGCTTTACAGGTTGGAAAAAAAGCACGGTGTGAATACGGTAGAGGAGTTGCGAAGTATTCGGGATGAAATAGAAAAAAAAGTCCGGCAGGCTGATACACTTGGTGAAGAGATCGAGCGGTTACAGGAGGAGCTCAACGCTACAAAAGAGGAATTGAGCGAATTAGCGCAAAAACTACATACTTCCCGCCAGAAGCAAGTCCCTGTTCTGCAGGAGAAGGTTCAAAAGATGGTGGCTGATATGGGAATGCCTCATGCAAAATTAGAAGCCGATTTAGAAAAGACGGAAGCGTTTGGCCGGCAGGGAATCGACCAGGTAACATATCGTTTTGCGGCCAATAAGGGGAGTGAGTTGCAGGAATTAAGAAAGATCGCATCAGGGGGTGAATTATCGCGTCTTATGCTCAGCTTGAAATCCCTTATAGCGGAATCGGCATCAATGCCTACACTGATCTTTGACGAGATCGATACGGGGATTTCCGGTGATATAGCAGGCAAAGTGGGCAATATTCTTGCCCGGCTTGGACAGAGCCATCAGGTTATTTGCATTACACATATGCCGCAGATTGCTGTTAAAGGTGATACGCATTTTTACGTCTACAAGGAAACATCTGATGAGAAGACAAATGCTTCTATCAGAAAACTGGAAGGAGACGAACGGATTAAGGAAGTTGCCAAGATGTTAAGTGGTGACAACGTAAGTGATGCAGCACTTCAAAATGCTCGGGAGTTACTATTGAACTAACACAGGGCAAAAGGAAAAGCTGAATTTCGCATTTTAAATAACTATACTATGGCACATGGACTATTACAAGGCAAGAAAGGCATCATCTTCGGGCCGCTCGATGAGAATTCACTGGCCTGGAAAATTGCTGAAAAGGCAAAAGAAGAGGGCGCAACATTTACCATCACCAACGCTCCTGTGGCAATCAGGATGGGGAAGGTAAAACAGCTTAGTGAGCAACTCGATGCACCATTGATAACCGCTGACGCCACGAAAATGGATGATTTGGAAAAGCTCTTTAACGAATCCATGGAGAAGCTTGGCGGTAAAGTGGATTTTGTGCTCCATTCGGTTGGTATGTCACCAAATGTGCGCAAGGAAAAACCTTATACTGATCTCAACCATGACTTCTTCCTCAAAACACTTGACATATCAGCTGTTTCTTTTCATAAGGTTTTGCAAACAGCAAAAAAGCTCGATGCCATTAATGAATGGGGGTCTGTTGTAGCCCTTACCTACATTGCCGCTGAGCGCGCTTTCCCCGGCTATAACGATATGGCTGAAGCAAAAGCCACCTTGGAGGCCATTGCCCGCAACTTCGGGTATTATTACGGATCAGATAAAAATGTCCGTATCAATACCATTTCGCAGTCGCCAACCAAGACAACAGCCGGCACTGGTATAAAAGGGTTTGACGAGTTTTACGATTATGCCGATAAAATGGCGCCTCTTGGCAATGCAGATGGAGAAAGTTGCGCTGATTTTTGCATTACGCTTTTTTCAGATTACACCCGTATGATTACCATGCAGAATATTCACCACGATGGTGGCTTCTCCTCTGTGGGCGTCAGCCAGGAAATTGTGGAGATGTTTGCTGAAAAGAAAGGCAAGAACAAAGACGAATAAGCTTTTCTTTTTCATTCTGCCAAAAAAGAATCGTATCAGTTACAAAAAAAGCTGCCCGCAATTAAGCAGGCAGCTTTTCATTTATACCAGAGACTGTCTGACAAGTTATTCGGATTGATCCTCTTTGGAGGATTCTCCTGATTCCGATTTGGTTTCAGCTTGTTTCTTGCTTTCGGAGTTGCTGTTGGAAGAGGATTTTTTGCTCGTTGATTTCTTCTTGCCGCCACTCTTTTTGGCCTTGATCGTGAGCTCTTTATTATCGTTCTCGTGATCAACAACAAGTGTATCTCCTTCTTTCACATCCGATTGCAGGATTTGTTCAGCCAACGGATCTTCAATGTGCTTTTGAATAGCACGTTGCAGTGGCCTTGCACCAAATTTCGGATCATAGCCACGTTTGGCAAGAAAATCCTTGGCATTACCCGTTAACTCGAGACTGTAACCCAACTCCTCAACGCGCGGATAAACATCTTGCATCATAATGTCGATGATCTGATAGATGTGCTCCCTGCTCAAGGAGTTGAAGATAACCACATCGTCAATCCTGTTCAGGAATTCAGGGGAGAAGGTTTTTTTCAGGTTTTTCTGGATGATGCTCTTCTTGTTCTGATCCATCGCTTCTTCCGTAGCGGAAGTTGAAAACCCGATTCCTTCTCCAAAGTCCTTGAGCTCGCGTGCGCCCAGGTTAGAGGTCATGATCATCAATGTATTCTTGAAGTCGAT
>PXTV01000186.1:15440-16298 GCA_003022985.1 Bacteroidetes bacterium SW_11_45_7
GAGCACCAACCAACCGGCTGATGGAGAATTTTTCCATGTATTCGCTCATGTCGAGCCGGATCATGGCTTCTTCAGTATCGAACAGGTTGCGGGCAAGCGCTTTCGCTAACTCCGTTTTACCAACACCCGTGGGACCGAGGAAAATAAAGGACCCGATGGGACGCTTGGGGTCTTTCAGGCCCACACGATTGCGTTGAATGGCTTTCGTAATCTTGCCAATGGCCTCATCCTGGCCAATGACATCTTTCTCCAGATCATCCTTCATATTCAAAAGCTTGGAGCTTTCGCTCTCGGCAATTCTCCTGACAGGAATGCCTGTCATCATGGCAATGACTTCTGCAATGTCGTCCTCCTCTACAGGATAGCGTTGAATTTTAGCTTCTTCTTCCCATTCAGTTTTAGCCTGTTCCAGCTCTTCCAGGAGCTTTTTCTCATTATCGCGCAAGCGGGCTGCTTCTTCGTACCGTTGACTTTTAACAACCTGGTTTTTCTCAACTTTGATGTCTTCGATTTTTTGCTCCAGATCCAGGATGTTCTTGGGTACGTGGATATTTTTCAGGTGAACACGTGCTCCCACTTCGTCCATTACGTCAATTGCTTTATCGGGCAAATACCGATCGGAGATATAGCGGTTGCTGAGCTTTACGCAAGAGTTGATCGCATCATCGGAATAGGAAACATTATGGTATTCTTCGTACTTGGTACTGAGGTTGTGAAGAATACTAACGGTTTCTTCTGCTGATGGCGGATCCACGATAACCTTTTGAAAACGCCTGTCGAGCGCACCGTCTTTTTCAATGTACTGGCGGTATTCATCGAGCGTTGAGGCACCAATGCACTGCAAATCACCTCTTGCCA
>PXTV01000186.1:16433-18694 GCA_003022985.1 Bacteroidetes bacterium SW_11_45_7
CAGCCAGATCGAGCATAACGATACGCTTATCGAAGAGGATTCTTGAGACTTTTCGCTGGTTGATTTGTAGCGCAAGGCCCTCTACAACAGCAGTTTTTCCAACACCGGGTTCACCGATGAGGATGGGGTTGTTTTTCTTTCTGCGACTAAGGATTTGCGAGACTCTCTCGATTTCCTCATCGCGGCCAAGAATAGGATCGAGTTCGTCTTCCTCTGCCAGTTTGGTGATGTCGCGGCCAAAGTTGTCGAGAACGGGCGTCTTGGATTTGCTTTGGCCTTTACCTTTACCACTTCCAAATCCGCCTTTGCCACCTCGTTCCTCGCCAAATTCTTCTTCTTCGGAGGGATCGTTGGAAAAATCCCCTTTGATTTCGTGTTTCACGTAGTCGAGTTCTGCTTTAAATACGTCATAATCTACGTCAAATTGACGCAGTAATTGGGTTGCTACATTGTCAGGATTCTTCAAAATCGACAGCAACAGATGCTCTGTGCCTATTACATCGCTCTTAAGCACTTTTGCTTCAAGAACGGTTACCTTCAGCACCTTTTCAGCCTGCTTGGTAAGGGGAAGCGTCCCTACGTTATAGTTGTGCTTCACCACCTTGTTTTTGATGGCATCCTCAACGGACTTTCGTAGCATCACCATGTCCACATCGAGCGACTTCATGACTTTTACGGCCAAGCCATCTCCTTCTCGAATGATGCCGAGGAGAAGGTGCTCGATACCAATATAATCATGTCCCAGACGCAGGGCTTCCTCCCTGCTATAGGAAATGACTTCTTTAACCTTCGGTGAGAACTTGGATTCCATATGACTCAAAGTTGACGAATTTTTTTGGTCTACTAATCGGTATTAAAATTGTTGAATGACAAGATACAAATTCCACGCCAAAAAGATTGTCGCCTTGCTAACGAAATCGATGAAAAATGTAGCGAATTCTCCAAAGGAATGGATAAAGAAAAAATCATTTCCTTGATCATGAATTTAACCATTTTCCGGAAAAGCAAAAGGTAGCGATCTTGTAAAATTTTGGTTTTTTTACTGAAACTTATGCTGTACCCGTAACAGATCAGCTGTGACAAAGTTCAGTTTTACTTGACGAACCATTTAACTGAATGAACTATCTGTGCGCGTTTTTGAGGTAAGAATACTCAGTAGAGGGATGAGACCAATTATTGTCAAATTCTGATCCTGTAGCGCCTAATCATTTTTAATAGATTTTGGGAGGGCTAAATTTGGGATGCAAAAGTTTCAGGTTGAGGTTGTGGGAGCGTTGTGGCGTTTTGGGGACGGAAAACATTTCCTTCAACCTTTCGTTATATTTTGGAATGAGTTGAATTTCCCGTTGACATTCTAATGCTGAATGTATACTTTTTATTAAATTTAACCTCGTCACCGGATTGGTGGCTTCAAATCACCGAAGCTTTGGCTATATGAAGTTCACTGTCGATAAAAAAGACAAATACTGCATTTTTCGACTTGAGGATGAAAAATTGAATACGATCAATGCCCCCAAGCTAAAATCGGAATTGGTCATCCTCAATGCCGAAGGCGTTAAAAATATCATCCTCGACCTGTCACAAGTTACATTTGTCGACTCATCCGGCTTGAGTGCCATCCTTATAGGCAACCGCTTATGCAATAATATCAATGGCACATTTGTCCTTGCTGCCATGAACGATTACGTGTCAAAACTCATCAAGATTTCTCAACTCGAATCGATTCTCAAAATTGTTCCCACTGTTAAAGAAGCTGAGGACTATGTGCTCATGGAAGAGCTGGAACGCGACACGAAAGAGGACAAGGATTAAGTAAATGACATTTGAGGTAACGGTGCTGGGAAGCAATTCCGCTATCCCTGCCCACGGTCGTTTTCCTACATCCCAGGTACTGACCATACAGGATAAGATTTATTTGCTCGATTGCGGAGAAGCAACGCAAATCCGTTTTAGCGATTGTGATATCAAGTATGGAAAGATCAACAACATCTTTATAAGCCATCTTCATGGCGATCATTACTTTGGCTTAATTGGGCTAATCAACCCTTTTCACTTGCTCAAGCGCCACAAGCCGCTCCATGTCTATTCACCACCGGGTTTGGAGGATATTATCAATATACAGCTTGAATACGCCAACACCAAACTGAATTACGATCTCGTTTGTCACCCCATCACTTTTGAAGATGATGTGATTTTTGAAGATGAATCCATCACAGTAGAAGCGATTTCGCTCGATCACCGGATTCCCTGCAGCGGGTTTT
>PXTV01000187.1 GCA_003022985.1 Bacteroidetes bacterium SW_11_45_7
GTCGGGATAACGCCTGCCATTTTCGTCTTCTGTTGCCTGCAACGAGATACAATCAACCGGGCAAGCTACTGCGCAAAGATAACAACCAACGCAGCGTTCGCCCCCATCGGGATCGCGTGATAGAACAATACGCCCGCGATAGCGAGGGGGCAGATACGGCTTTTCCTCAGGATATTGCACAGTTTCCCGCTTGCGGAACATGTGCTTCGTTGCTTCCCAAATCGTTCTGAGTTGACTCCACATGATTGAATTACTAATTTGAAGATTTGAAAATTAGAAGATTCCAATCTTCTTCAATTATTTCCCGCTTTTTCCTTCGATGTCAGATATTTAATAAACCCGGCATTTCGAGAGACCAAGGGTGGAGGACTTTGGATACGGCCTCCGGGAAATCTCCATATAACAACGCTCAGTTCTTGATAGCAAGGGGATTTCTCCCCCCTGGTTTTCCAACCACCAACACCTCCGATCGGGACTCGAAATGACGTTCCTGTTTAAAATTTATACCCCTCCAAAAATCTCACATATTATATTCAAATTTTATATTAATTTCAATTCATCAACATCACAGCCCCCGTTATAAGAATGTTGATCAAAGTAAGCGGTAGAAAAATCTGCCACCCATATTTCAATAGCTGATCGTAACGGGGACGCGGTAAAGATGCTCGCAAAAGTATAAAGAAAATAATGAAGATGAATGTTTTGCCCATAAAACATAGATAGGGATGGATAAAGCTCGGGCCTAACCATCCGCCAAAGAAAAAGGTGACAATCAGGCTGGAAATAAGGATAATGCCAACGTACTCACCCACAAAAAACAGCCCGAACTTCATGCCGGAATACTCCGTGTGATATCCTGCAGCAAGCTCGCTTTCCGATTCCGGCACGTCAAAAGGTAAACGGTGTGTTTCAGCTATGCCGGCAACTGTAAAGGTGATGAAACCCAAAAACTGAGGTAGTACGTACCACATGTTCTTTTGGGCCAACACAATTTCCTTGAGATTCAGGGAACCGGTCATCATCACCACGCCCATCAGTGACAATCCCATGAATACTTCATAGGTGAGCATTTGAGAAGCCCCGCGCATGGCGCCAAGCAATGAGTATTTGTTATTTGACGCCCAACCACCTAAAACAATGCTGTAGGCGCCAAGAGATGACATGGCTAAGAAGAACAACACACCGGTATTTAAATTGGCAACAACCAGATCTGGTGTGAAAGGAATCACAACAAAGCTCATGAGCACTGTGATGAGGACGATAGCCGGGGCCAGAATGTAGACCGGCTTATCGGCAAAGGGAGGAACGAAATCCTCCTTAAAAAGGAGTTTAATGGTATCAGCAATCGGCTGGAACAAGCCAAATGGGCCAACACGATTCGGCCCGTAGCGGTCTTGCCACAAAGCCAGCAAACGTCTTTCCAGCCAAATGAGGCCCGGAGCTATTCCCAACCCAATCGATAAGACTAATATCACATTAGTCAGTTGACTTGCCATGAGTGCCTCCTTGTTTTAGTTGTGCTGCTTGAGGTAATTCAATATGATCCGGCAAAGATGGTAATCCGTATGGGATTCCTGCAACACCTTTTGCCACCGTACCGGAAATCTGCGCGGGGAGCGTAATCTCCTGCTCGCCCACAGCGATCGTTACCGCTGCTCCCTCCTGCACACCAAAATGATCAGCATCATCAGTGTTGATGGCTACATAAGCATCCGGCATCCGTTCCTGAACAGCAGGCGTATGAACACTGTGCTCCTCGGATCCAAAAATATGATGGAAGGGGACAGCTTGCAAATCGCCATTTGAGGATGCCGGAACGTCTGTAAAGAAAGATGGCTGGCTCATGTCCCGTGATTCGATTAACCTAATGCCCGGGTCACCACCGTGCAATGAACCACCCACTTCGTTTTGGAATTTGTTTACCGACTGAATGGAATTCCAGCCAGGTGACCAGAAGAACGATATATCGGCCGAGGGTATGTCGCCACCGCGGAAGCCTTCCATTGAGAAGGAGAATGGCGAATCCGGGTCGGCATGTGGCTGGGGCTCGTTCACATCTAAGTGCGCATACATGGCTGTACGGCCGCTGTACCTGTGGGGTTCTCTGGGCAATTTTTGCCCGCTGATGCGGAAACCTGCGGGTGGCGCTATGTCTTTTATTTTCTGGAGATTGGGATATGCCTCCACCAAGCCATAGACAAAATCATCTAAACCTCTCCATGTCTCCATTTCTTGATTTCCGCATCTGACGCCAACTTCCCTGATCCAGCGCCAACTTTCATGAATGGTGCCCCAGCGAGGCACAAATGTTTGATAGTAACGCTGGGCGCGCCCTTCATTGTTGATGAGTGTGCCATCCGATTCGGCAAAAGTGCCTGCGGCAAGGATGTGGGTTGATGACTTGACTGTTTCATTTGCTAAATGGTCGAGTGTGATCACATTTTTGCATTGAGCCAGCATGTCATCGACCACCTTCTTGCTCTTTCTCCTGTACAAGTCGTTTTCCAGGATGATGGCCGTATCTGCCTCACCATCGTTACTCTTTTGACTTCAGTACTGCCACAGCCCGTACCGCTTACCACAAGAGGCCTTTTTGCATTTTTGAGCTCACTGGCAATTTCACTTGCTAACTGATCGACCTCTTTGTCGAGATCGCTAACAGCAGGAGCCTGGCTATTCAATTTGTTGGCAATGGCAAATCCTAATCTTGCAATACCATCGGGCTTCGCTTCAAGCGTTTTCGTTGCAACATCACCCAACTTGGTTGTTGAGGGAGCAGCGATGTATAGAGGCCCTTTGTCATCCTGCAACGCATTGCGGATAGCTGCATCGTGCCATTCCGGAATGCCTTGCCCTACCAATTGTTCCATGGGCTGGTTAAGCACTGATTGGCGCAGATTCAAAGCGAGCATGGGCGCTGTATTGGTGACGTCTTCACCGAGTACAAGTACGGCATCCGCTTGTTTTACATCGTTGAGTGACGGTGAGCGGGCGGGGCCATCTTGTAAAATGGCACGCGCTGCATCAGCCAGGTTCTTTTGATGGGAACTGACGCCCTGATAAAAGTTAGCCCGGCCAACCAATGACTGTAACGCATAGTTGGCTTCTAATGATGATCTGGGCGAGCCGATACCTACAACGCCTTTGCTTCTGTTTATGGCTTCAGCAATAGAGCTAACAGCTTCTTCTTTGTCAACTGGTTGATGGTCGTTGTTTTTCTTGAGAACGGGTTCGCGAACTCTCTCCTCGCTGTTCACATATTCGTAGCCATAGCGGCCTCTGTCGCATATAAAGTAGCCGTTCACTTCCCCGTTGTAACGTGTTGAGACACGCCTCAACTTCCCGTAGCGCTCGCCCGGGATAATGTTACAGCCAAGACTACAGCCCTGGCAAATGTTGGGTGACATGGACATGTCCCACTTACGCGTGTAATGGCCCTTGAGGGTTTTGTCAGTAAATACGCCTGTCGGGCAAACTTCCACCAAATTTCCGCTGAATTCATTTTCAAGGGTGCCGTCCCGGAAACGGCCAAAATACACGTGATTCTTGGAGGCAAATTCACCCAGGTCGTGACCGTCAGCGTAATCGCGGTAAAATCTTACGCACCGATAGCACTGAATGCACCGGTTCATCTCGTGATTGATGAACGGCCCGAGGTATTGATTGCGAAATGTACGTTTGTTGAAACGATGGCGCCTGTAATTGTGCCCGGTCATCACAGTCATATCCTGCAGATGGCATTCACCGCCTTCATCGCAGGTAGGGCAGTCGTGCGGATGATTGGTCATCAACCCTTCGATAATATTCTTGCGAAACTGAACGGCATCGGGGTCATCCACTGAAATGCGGGATTGATCGTTCGCACCGATCATGCAGGACATGACGATCTTCCCCTGCGTGTCGTTCTCATCTTTGAACTGTTTCACAGCACATTGCCTGCACGCCCCCACTGATCGCATTTCAGGGTGCCAACAAAAATACGGCACATCGAATCCGTGGGAAAGACATGTTTCCAACAGATTCTTGTCCGCATTCGCTTCGTATGCTTCGTTGTCGATGTATATGGTAGCCATGGTAGTTAATGTGTTTGTACCTGCCAGCCGACAGGCAGGTGTTAGTGTGTTAGTGTGTTTATGTGTTTATGTGTTTGTGTGTTAGTGCCTGCCT
>PXTV01000188.1 GCA_003022985.1 Bacteroidetes bacterium SW_11_45_7
CAGGTGCTTTCACGGCTGCTATCTTCAATGTGCCGCGCAATTTGTTCACAACAAGCGTGGTAAGCGCTTCGCCTTCGATATCCTCAGCTACAATGAGAAGTGGCTTACCGCTTTGTGATGCTTTTTCGAGGATCGGCACGAGGTCCTTCATGGCGGAGATTTTCTTGTCGTGGATCAGGATGTAGGGATCCTCGAGTTCGGTCTCCATCTTTTCTGAGTCAGTTACGAAATAGGGTGACAGATAACCACGGTCAAATTGCATGCCTTCCACCACATCGACTGTTGTTTCTGTGCCTTTCGCTTCTTCAACAGTGATCACACCTTCTTTGCCAACTTTCTTCATCGCTTCAGCGATCAAGCTGCCGATTTCGGGGTCGTTGTTGGCAGAAATGGAGGCGATTTGCTCGATCTTCTGGAAATCGTCACCCACTTGGTTGGACTGATTTTTCAAATCTTCAACAACCAACTCAACAGCTTTGTCAATGCCGCGCTTGAGGTCCATGAGATGGGCGCCGGCAGCAACACTCTTCAAACCGTAGTTGATCATTTCCTGAGCTAATACAGTTGCTGTGGTTGTGCCATCACCGGCAACATCGGAGGTCTTGGAAGCAACTTCCTTGACCATTTGCGCCCCTGTGTTCTCGATGGGGTCGCCCAATTCGATTTCTTTTGCTACCGATACACCATCTTTTGTAATGGTTGGTGCTCCGAACTTCTTTTCAAGTACAGCGTTCCTGCCCTTTGGACCAAGGGTGGTTTTGACTGCCGTTGCCAGTTGATCAACACCACTTTTAAGCTTTTCGCGGGCGTCTCGATCGTAATTAATTAATTTAGCCATTGTTATCACATTTTTTGTTTACAAATCAATATTTCTCGAGTAATAAAGGAGCGAATTAGATAATGCCGTAGATATCGGCCTCTCTCATAATCAAGTAATCTTCCCCTTCAATGTTGACTTCTGTTCCGGAATACTTCCCGTAAAGGACTTTATCCCCTTGCTTAACAGTCATGGGCTCATCCTTTTTGCCATCACCAACTGCTACTACATCACCTTTTTGGGGCTTTTCCTTAGCTGTATCCGGGACGATGATGCCTCCCTTGGTTTCTTCCTCAGCGGGTTCTGGCTTAACGACCACGCGATCGGCCAGTGGTTGGAGTTTTACTTTTTGTGTTGCCATAACATCTCATTTTTAATTGTTGATAAAATCATGAATTCATTCCACCTAACTCTGTGCATTTCCTGTGCCAACTTTGTAAGAAATGAAAACATACAAGGGAAGCAAGCCAATTTTACAGGACAAAGGGGATAGCGGGCGGTCATGCCTCTGACATTTTTGCAGGATTTCTCGATTGAGAAGAAACATAAAACAAGCAATTACGTTAAAAGGGGAAAGATTGTTATCCTAAATACCGATATATGCACAATGTCATGTCGGGTCATCGGGTAGATCAACTTGTGTCGAAAAACTACTTGCAGTTGAATTAAGCATCATGACATAATGAGGCGAAAGACTTGAAGTGGTTGACTTAAAATTTTGCCAACAAATGCGATAGCTCTTATGGAACAACTGAGTCCAAACTGGGTAACGGAAGGAAAAATGGATTTTGAACACAAGAAGTATCTGCTTCTTGCTTACCTGAACCATGTTCAACGGCATTTTGAAGAGCAGGAACTTTATCCCTTCATGTCTGATCTGGTCTATCACTACAACAACTTGTTGACCATTCGCCATCAAAAAAAACAGGTCAAAGATCAATTCCCCGAGCAAATCAGTAAGATCGATTTACAAAACTTCAAGGTGGAATACGAAAAGATTCTGGAGGATGAGGATTATATGGAGGAACTTGAAAGTATATTGAACTTTGCCATTCCAAAGGTGCAGGAACATCTGGAAATAGGGAAAAACTTATACGAGGAAGTTGAAAGCAAACTGCGTATTTCTCCTGTGGGTATTGTGCCGTTGCGCCCTGAAGAGGGCTATCTCTTTGTTAAGGAAGGCGGTTCTAAGCAAGCTGAAGTTTATGAATACACGATTACCATTTTTGAACGATCTGATGAGAACTACCGTGGCATTAAGATGCAATATATCATGAGTAGTACCATCGGGCTCGGCAACACATTTGAAAACCTGAAACAACAGTTGATCAAGAACGTGAAGAAACTACCCAACCCCGCCACTTACGTTGCTGAAAGCGAAAAATCATACCCGTTTCACAAGACACTCATGCCCATCGTGAAACGTCAGCTAATGCGCTATATAGCAGCAGGATAACTACCGGACAAAAAAATACCCACCCTTTGCGGATGGGTAAGGCTATATCAAGTCATTTGTAACTTTGTTCTCCATCACATTACTGACCACCGCCCGGCTGGCGTGAAGGTTGGCCACCGCCAGGTGCTTGGCCTCCTCCTGCACCGGCTCCTCCGCCACCTTGCCGTCCTCTTCCCTGAGGGGCTGCATCGTTTGGCACATTAGGAACAGCAGGCTGATCATTTATCTTATCCTCAATAGCTGACTTTTGTTGTTGTTCTCCGCCAACAGGCACAAAGGCAGCGGAGATCAGACTCAGTAAAAAAAGAGTAATAGCAAGTGTCCAGGTAGCCTTTTCCAGAAAATCGGTGGTTCGCTGCACACCCATAACCTGGCTGCCACCACCGCCACCGAAAGCAGACCCCATACCACCGCTCTCTTTCGGATTCTGGACGAGAACCACAAGCATGATGAGCAAGCAAACAATGATGATAAGAACTGTAATTAAGGCGTACATAGGGAGCTATAAATTTTTCTTCAATTCGTTGATCTTGTCTACAAAGTAACTACTTTTTTCTGGATATTTCAAACGCAGCTTTTCGTAGACAGCGATAGCTTTAACGTATTTCTTCTGGCTCTTGTAGATCTGGGCCAATGTTTGCGAGACAGCTTCATCGCTTTCTTCAACACTTTTTTCGGCTTGTTCGCTCACCTTTTCCATCTCATCCGGTGGGAGGGCTTCTTCGTGTTGATCCGTTTCTTCTTGATGCTCTTCAACTTTTTCTTGTTCCGATTCTTGTTGAAAGGGGGCCTGATCTTGCTGTTGCTTGCCTGTGCTATGTTGAGGATTCTGCTGTTGTTTGAACAATGCCAGCCATTGGGTGAAGCTACGAGAGGCTTTTTCATCTTCTGCAATTTCTTCTCCGGCCCTGTCATCTGAGGTTTGGGGAGCAGGTCCTGGCTTTTCTTCTTGCTGATTGGCCCCCATTTGAGTTTCTTGATCCCGGGGGTTCAGCGTATCTTCCTTGTAATTGGATTTTTCAGGCTGTCCTTTCTTGCTCGATTCCTGAATAATCCCAAACTCCTTCATGAACCGGTGGTAGGCCTCAGCTTCTTCCATCGGAATGGATGGGCCAGCAACTTGTCCCTCCTGATCATTTGCCTCATCCTCTTGCCGGTCGTTGGATTCGCTACCTTTTGGCTCTTGTTTCTGCGCCTCCTTCGTTTCGTCACCCTCAACCCGCTCAAAACCGGGTTTTTCGTTCTCTCCCGGTTCTTGTGCAACGCCTTTTGGCAGCTCATTGATCAACGTAAACAACCGTTGTCTGTGCCCGGCACGCAAAGCTGTTTTTTGAAGCTGGCTATCAAAACCATCATGACCGGCCAGCTGGTATTTCTTGGTGAGCAGCAAATGGAACGTGGGCACCCAGGGATAACGCTGCACCAATTGTTCGAGCGATACAATTGAACATTCCTCAATTCTGGAAGGATCATCGAGGAGCCTGAAAAGCGTTTCCTGTTCCATGATTACCAATTGACAAGGGCCTCGTTGAAAATATCAGTGACCAGTTGATCATTGATCTCTTCAACAAGCTGATCCTCAACATTACTTAAACTTTGCTTGCTTTCATAACTGGCGTATTGTGAAAAACTTTTATTCCATTTTTTGTCCTCTATACTATTCGTGTAACTCACCTCCACTGTGATTGTCAACTGATTTCTTGCAGTGGTTTGATTGCCGGTTGGCGATTTCGATTCGATATTCCAATTGGTAATGGAACCCTGAAAATCAATATCTCCATTGCGATCGACAAGGGTCAGATCGGTCTCGGATACAAATTTATCCTTGAGCGCTTCCGTAAATGATTGGCTTAAGCCGGCTGATCCACCACCCGATACATTGGGAAACTTCCCGATGGAAACGGTTTCAACTTCGGGCGAAATGGATGCACCGGTAAAGGAGTAAAACCCGCAGGAAGCATTTCCCAAAAGAAAACAGAGGAACAGGATGGAAATGAGGTGTCGCAAATAGGGATAAATCTTGAGTTTTACGCCTTATTATTCGGCAATGCCGTACTCCTTAATCTTGCGGTAGAGGGTTCGTTCGGAAATACCCAGTTCGTTGGCAGCAGCTTTGCGCTTCTGCTTGTGCTTTGCCAATGCCTTGGTGATCATTTCCTTTTCCATTTCAGCCAAAGAAAGCGTAGCTGATTGCTCCTCCTGATCTGACGTTGCTTCTTCCTCTTTTTCATGCTGCCCTTGTTTAATGACGATGGGCTCTCTGCCCTTTAATTCTGGCAGCCGCGTGTAGCCACTACCTTCCTGGTGATAATGTTGTTCATGACCAGTATGCTCATCCCCGCCTGTTTCGTAGTACTCGTTCATATCCTTTTGCTGGGTCAACTGGAACATGAAGCGCTTCAGGTCGTTCATGTCCTGCTTGAGGTCAAAAAGCACTTTATAGAGCATTTCCCTGTCGCCCATGTCGCTGTGCTTATAGCTCTCACCGTTTTCATCATTCACGAGGGCTGGTAATGTATTGCTTTTGAACTCGGGTAAATATTCAGCTAACTCCTCGGCTGAAACTACTTTATCCTTAGCCAGAACGGAAACCTGCTCGGCAACATTTTTCAATTGCCGGATATTACCGGGCCAATGGTAGTTCTTGAGGAGCTCCCGGGCATCTTCATCGAGTTGAATGGCGCGCGTGTTGTGCTTGTCAGAAAAATCAATGGCAAACTTGCGGAACAGCAGGTAGATATCTTCTTTGCGTTCGCGAAGGGGCGGCACATAAATGGGCACGGTATTCAGGCGGTAGTAAAGGTCCTCTCTGAACTTGTTCTTTTTAATTTGCTCTTCAAGTTCGATATTGGAAGCAGCTACAACCCGTACATCCGTTGTTTGCACCTTTGAGGAACCCACCCGGATAAATTCACCGGATTCGAGGATGCGCAGCAGGCGCGCTTGTGTGCCAAGCGGCAGTTCACCCACTTCATCCAGGAAGATCGTGCCACCATCCACGTATTCAAAATAGCCCTTTCTGGCCTCATTAGCGCCTGTAAAAGCACCTTTTTCGTGGCCGAACAACTCCGAATCGATGGTCCCCTCCGGAATAGCGCCACAGTTAACCGCAATATGCGGATTGTGACGCCTCTTACTGAGCTGGTGAATGATCTGGGAAAAGATCTCCTTTCCTACTCCGCTTTCGCCTGCAATAAGAATGGAAAGATCGGTAGGAGCTACTCGCTGGGCTACACTTATCGCATTATTGAGAGATTGTGCATTGCCTACAATGCCGAATCTTTGCTTGATCGATTGAATGTCCATTCGCTATATTCTCCTGTCTGATTCTATTACCGGCTACAATGCTTAGATGGCACTTTTCATCACATAAAAACTTTGTTTCTCAATCCCAAACGGCTTAAACAGCGTGGCCAATAAGCGTTGCTGACGTGCATTCATCAACTTTTACATCTACATAATCACCGGGCTGAAAATCGTGCTGCGGAAACACGATCATCTTATTCTGGCTGTTGCGCCCCCTCATTTGCTCGTTGGACTTTTTGGAATAGCCCTCAACCAGTACAGTAAATGTTTTACCAATGTCTTGTAAATTGCTTTCGTACCCGTGTTGATGCTGAAGCGATATGATCTCCTGCAGCCGTCTCTTCTTGGTATCCTTATCAACGTTGTCGGTGTACTTTTTAGCGGCAAGCGTACCCGGACGTTCGGAGTAATTAAACATGTACGCCATGTCGTAGCGAACCTTCTCCATCAGCGACAAGGTGTCCTGATGTTCCTCCTCCGTCTCATCACAGAAACCGCTAATAATATCCGAAGAAATGCCGCAGTCGGGAATGATTTCTTTGATCTTAGCCACTTTATCGAGGTACCACTCGCGCGAATAACCGCGGTTCATGAGATTGAGAATGCGCGTATTCCCCGATTGAACGGGCAGGTGAATATACTTGCATATGTTATCGTATTTGTTCATAACGTGCATCACATCTTCTGTAATATCTTTGGGATGTGACGTTGAGAAACGAACCCGCAAGTCGGGGCTCACCTTAGCCGCTTTTTCCAAAAGGCCTGCAAAATCAACGCTTTGTGTTTTTTCCTCGTCCGTAAGGTTTTTGTACTCTTTTTTAGGGCCACCGCCAAACCAAAGGTAGGAGTCGACATTTTGGCCGAGTAACGTCACTTCTTTGTAACCGTGATCCACCAAGTACTGCGCTTCTGCAACGATGCTTTCCGGATTGCGGCTGCGCTCGCGCCCTCTTGTAAAAGGGACTACGCAGAAGGAACACATGTTATCGCAGCCCCGCATGATGGAAATGAAAGCGCTAACACCATTGCTGTCCAACCGCACCGGATTAATATCAGCATACGTTTCCTCGCGTGATAGCAGAACATTGACGCCTTTATCGCCCGTTTCCGCTTCGCGCACAAGAGAAGGAATGTCGCGATAGGCATCGGGCCCAACGACTAAATCCACCAACTTCTCCTCTTCCAGGAATTTGGATTTAAGGCGTTCGGCCATACAGCCCAACACACCGATCTGAGCTTCCGGTTTTTGCTTTTTGATGGGCTGGAGCTGCTTCAGGCGCTGCCGCACGCGCTGTTCTGCATTTTCGCGAATGGAGCAGGTGTTAATCAGCAGGAGATCGGCTTCTTCTGAAGATTGAGTGGCACTGAAACCTTCGCCTGCAAGAATGGAGGCAACAATCTCGCTGTCGTTGAAATTCATCTGACAGCCATACGTCTCGATGTAGTACTTTTTGCCGCTATCCTGGCCCTTTTTCGATTGGACAAGATCTTCTGATAAGGCCTCACCTTGTTTATTGGCATCGATGGTTTGATCCTGTAAATGCAAAACGCTTTGTGACTGACTCATACAACCTTTATTTGAATGGACAAAATAACGAAAATTCCCCTAAAATGACAGATTGACAGTCCTCAATCATCCCAACACAATTCGCTTGTCTATGATTTCCTTTTTGCCCTTCAGGTTCTACCAAAAGGAATTTTCCTCTTCATTTTTGATACTGGTCATTTTTGGGGGATAGAATAGAACAGCAAACATTCATTCATCAAATCACTTTTACCACTATGCTATTTATTCTAACACTCATGGCTGCTCTATTGGCTTTAGTACTCAACATCCTCATGAATTACGTGCCCTTTCCCGCGGCCATAGGAATGGGATTTGCCTTGAGTCTTTTTATCGTTTTAGCCGGCTTGGGCGGTCATTTATTAAAGTCCGCCATGTTCAAGAAAGAGCACATGAGCAAGCTGCGTTACGTAGGCGGCATTATTGTCATTGTTGTTCTCGGCTTTGCCTTTGATGGTTATCCGGATATGTGGACGGACAGTGAAAGCATCCGGCAAATGGTCTTTCTTGTTTGGCTCACTGTTCTTGGCATTTTTATCCTTTCGGATTCCTGTGCTCGATTACACGGAAGAAGAAGAAGAGGAACCCCAAGTGTAGCACTATTTCCTCCAAAGGATGCTGATAACTTGTGCCAGCATCCTTTTTTGATCTCTTTCACCGGTTGAGCTCAAGGATATAGTAATAATGCATAGTTTCTTTGGGCCTTATATCATTTTTGTCATTGCATTCCTTCTTTTTCGAGTCGATTACCCCTCAACAGTACAAGGTACCAACTATCTTCTCACCATTATGTCAAGCTCATCTTCCTTAAGCTGGCTTTAGCATTTCTCCGAACTTCGTTGCCAAAATCCTAACTTTCAGCAACGAAAGGGTCATGGCGCAATCAAGCATCTACAAAAGGTCATCTCAGTGGAAGCTCTATCTACTGCTCTTAGCGTTGGTGATCGTTGCCGCCTCTCTCTTCTATACCAATATCCTGGCCCAGCGCATTAGCAAGGAAGAGCGGAAAAATGTGGAGCTATGGGCTAACGCCTATCAACAACTCAACCAGGCCAGTGATACGGCTGACGTCAGCTTTCTCTTCGAGGTTATTACCAACAATGAAACAGTGCCGGTGATTCTGACAGACGGCAAGGAGAATATTCTCGCATGGCGCAACCTCGATTCCACGCGTGCTGCGAACAACCCCGACTACTTAGAGCAACAGCTCAAGGAAATGAAAGCGTTGCGCGATCCTATTAAGATCGATGTATCGGAAGAACAAGAAAATCACATCTACTACAAGGAATCCTACCTTCTTACGCAACTACGCTACTATCCCTACATACAGCTGGCCATCATTGGGCTTTTTGTCTTGCTGGGCTTCCTTGTTTTCAATACAACCAGACGCGCTGAGCAGAACAAGATATGGGTGGGAATGGCTAAAGAAACAGCTCACCAATTGGGAACACCTATTTCCTCTCTCTCGTCATGGGTGGATTACCTCAAGGAAACGGAGGCCTCAACGATAGAGCGGCAAGAGGTGCTGGACGAAATTGAAAAGGATGTCAACCGGCTTGAACTAACAGCCGACCGGTTCGCCAAAATCGGTTCACCGCCAGAGTTGGAAAAGATCGACTTGTTACCTTCTATCAAACGGGCCATGCAATATACAAGAAGGCGTGCCTCGGATAAAGTGACCATCGAGCTTAATTCTTCTCAGGAATCACTGTACGCTTTGGCAAGCCCCTCCCTCCTCGAATGGGTGCTGGAAAATCTTTTGAAGTAATGATCGATGTCAAAGACTCCGGTCATGGCATTCCCGGTGCCCAACAGAAAACGATCTTCCAGCCGGGCTACAGCACCAAAAAACGCGGGTGGGGACTCGGCTTGTCACTTACCAAGCGCATCGTGGAGCAATATCACAACGGCAGCATATTCGTGAAAGAATCGGCACCGCATCAAGGGACAACATTCCGTGTCGAGCTATCAAAAGAAGATAAGAAGTAATGAAAAGACCAGCTCAGATAGCGGCAGCAAACTATCAAGCAGTGCTTCTTTTCTGCTTTGCTTTTCTGTTGTTCCTGGCATCATCATGGTGCGCGCAAGCACAGCAGATCAAGGTTGTCAATCATGCTTCTATGAAACCGGTACCGAATGTGGCTATCTTCAATAATGAACGCGGTTTCTCAACGCTTACCGACAAAAAAGGAAAAGCAACCATTAACGGCCTGGCGAAGCAGGACACGCTGTTCTTTCAACATCCTTCTTATTACCAAGAACAGTTGACTGTGGGGGAAATTGCCAAAGCTGATAACAAGGTCTACCTGATTGAGCAAACGGTTTATCTGGATGATTTTGTGGTGGCAGTCAACAAAACAAAAGAAGCAAGACGACAGGTCGCCAACCGCGTGGAAATCATCGAACCAAAGGACGTAGAATTC
>PXTV01000189.1:0-2522 GCA_003022985.1 Bacteroidetes bacterium SW_11_45_7
GACGTGGCTTTGGATGCCGGGTTTCCGAAATCCTACCATAATTGGTCCAACGGGGACAGCACAAGGCGCATCATGGTGAATCAAGATGGTTCGTATTATGTAGATGTGCAAAACCCCTATGGCTGTGTGGGTACTGATACGGTTCAAGTCAATGTGCTCGATATCAATGCCTCCTTCACTACAAACAGTTACGTGGAGGAGGGACAGCAGTTCATGGTTTCCAACCAAACGTCCTCTACAGCTTCCTGGCAGTGGGATTTTGGCGATGGCACAACCAGCACTGATGAGGAACCCGCCCACTCCTATTCTGATACAGGCACCTATACTGTTCAGTTAATTGCTTCACAAAACGGTTGTCGCGATACAGCTACCCAATCTGTGCAAGTGTCTCCTTCAACAGGATTGACCGATGCGCAAGAGGCAAAAGACCTCGCCATCCAGCCCAACCCGACTGATGGAAATATTCAGTTACGCTTACCTGATGTAAAAAATGAAGATGTAACGATCACAGTTTACGATGGAGAAGGTAAAAAAGTGCATCAAAAGACAACGACTAAAGGGGCATCTTCTTCACTATCGCTCGATCTTGGGGAGCTACCGTCAGGGGTGTATCAAGTGGAAGCCACCGTTAACGATAAGCGCTATGCCGGTAAAGTGACGGTGCGGTAAGATAGTACAAGACCTCCTCTGATTCTGCAGGGAATCGTATTATAGAATAAGGCGCCTTCGGATTCCTAAGAAGAACTTAAACCGATCGGACGGCTGTAATCCAAAAGTTTGTGTATTGGTACACCAAATAGGAAAAAGCCGTCCGACCGGTAGTTATTGAGATCGGATCACTCATCAAGCACAAGCGATCTTTATGGCTTGGTTGCCTCCTCATTTTCAATCTTCGCTACTTTTTCCATCACCCAAAACATGTCAGCGGCAATTTGCAAACTGCGTTCATCGTAAACCGCTTGTTCCTGGTCGGTACCGCCAGCCTGTTTCGGATCGCTGTACAACAGCCGGATGCGTTGATCTGCACCTGGCACATAAGGGCAATTAGCGTCAGCATCTGCGCACGTCATGACAGCAATAAACTTGCTGCCACTGTCAAGTGAATCGTCAATTAATTTGGAATAGCAATAACTCCCTATTCCACTTTCGGCCCATCGAACGGCATGAACCGGATTCGGTCCCTCCTCTCGTTCAATAGTGAAGCCGGCTCGTTCCAGTGTCCTGATAGCTCGTGGATTTACTTCTGTCACTTCCGTTCCACCCGAGCGAACATCTACCTCCTGCAAACCGTACCAATGGGCAGCTACTGTTGCCCAAACCTGCGCCAATTGACTTCTTCGGGCATTGTGGGTACAGACAAATACCACTTTTGCGCTGCCCCCTTGAGTAAGATGGGAATGAACGGTCTGAGCAAATTCACTTAAGGTCTTGCGCCTATCCTCTGGTACTGCTTCAACAACCGGCAACACTTCGTTATCGATATACCGGTTAAGAGCTGTATATGCATTGGAAATAGCCATCACTTCTTATCAACAGCATTGATTTTGTTCGTCTTTGTTGCCAAGTTCGTCCATCGCTACTTTTTCCTTCTCATTTGTCTCATTTTCGGGTAAGCTACAGACATCAGATGAGCCGTCTTCATAGTGGGGATCGTTAAAAGACACATCCCGGTGAAAGTAGTAGACCTCCCATTCGTAACCGTCAGGATCCTCAACCCAGAACTTATCCTGCACAGCATAGCAACAAGCGGTGCTGGTCTCTTCCCGGCTGACGATGTTTTGCTCGCGTGCTGTAGCCAAATGGCGTTCCATTTCCTCTTTGGTTTCCACTTGAATGCCGAGGTGGCCAAACCCTTGATGAACTCGTGCCGGATTTTCAACAAAAGAGATGATCAGGGACGGTTGATCGAGGATATACTTGGCATAGCCCTTTTCGATCTTCTCGGCTTGCTTATTGAAAAATGTGTTGTAAAAATTGACCGTTGCAGCTAAGTTGCTCACATAGAGCGATACATGCATGCGGGGATAAACTCCTTTATCGGTACTCATAAGCTTCGTTTTTGAATTTGATCGAATCATTCCAATGGTCCGGTTAACAACACTCGTTTGTGTGTTGATAACGCTGGAATAAATCGGTAAACAGGGCTTCTACTTGCCGCCATTTTTCTTCGTTGATGCAGTAGCACACAGCTGTTCCTTCAATATTGCCCTTGACAAGTCCAACATCCTTCAACTCACGCAAGTGTTGGGAAATGGTGGCCTGAGCAAGGCCGAGCTCATGAACCAATGTACCACAGACACACTCGTTTTTCTCCAGCAACCGTTCGATGATTGCTATCCGGGCCGGATGCCCCAAAACTTTTGCTACTGATGCGAGTTCGTTTTGCTCTTCAGTGAAAAGGTCGGTTTTTGTAAGTCCCATAAATTACGGTTTCATTGTAAAATTACGATTAAATTAACAGAGGTCAAAATTTCCACCGTTTAGCAATTTGGACAAGCGATAGCATAACGGGCACTTCGATA
>PXTV01000189.1:2527-6708 GCA_003022985.1 Bacteroidetes bacterium SW_11_45_7
CACCACTGTTACCAGGGCAGCACCCGAATTGAGGCCAAACAAAGAAATGGCTACAGCAACGGCCAATTCAAAGAAGTTGCTGGCCCCGATCATTGCGCCAGGCGCACATACGTGATACGGCACTTTTAGAACACGACCGGAGAACCAGGTGAGAAAGAAGATGAAATACGTTTGAATGGTGAGCGGTATAGCTATGAGGACAATCATTAATGGCTGGCGGAGAATCTGCTCACCCTGAAAAGCAAAAAGAAGAATGAGGGTGGTTAACAATGCAAAGATGGACATGGGCTTGAGCTTGGGTAAAAAGGTGTTTTGAAACCACTCTTCCCCTTTTTTATGGATTAGCCAGCGATTGGTTAGATACCCTGCCACCAATGGAATAACCACAAACGTGACCACGGAAGTGACCAAAACGCCATATGGGATTTGAAAATCCGTGATGCCCAGTAAGAGTTGCACAATGGGAACAAATGCTACAAGCAGGATCAGATCATTCACGGATACCTGCACAAGCGTATAGTTCGGATCACCTCTTGATAAGTACGACCAAACAAAGACCATAGCTGTACAGGGTGCAGCACCAAGAATGATGGCACCCGCTATGTATTCATCGGCCTGAGCAGGTGTCATCAAGGCACTAAAAATATGATCAAAGAACAACCAAGCAAAAAAGGCCATGCTAAAGGGCTTGACCAGCCAATTCACAATGACGGTTAAGCTCACTCCTTTGATCTTGTTACCCATTTGTTGAAGAGACGTGAAATCGACTTGCACCATCATGGGATAGATCATCATCCAAATCAGGATGGCGACAGGAATATTAACCCGGTAGATCTGCCATGATGAGACAACCGATATACTCGAGCCAAAAAACTGGCCAATAGCGATGCCAACACCTATACAAATCAATACCCACACCGTTAAGTACTTCTCAAAAAAGCCGATTGATCGTTCTTCACTCACCTGACTGAATTTTCGTTTTTAAGAGGGATTCGTTTATGGATTTGACTAAACTCTGAGCAATTAATTATTTGATTGCAATTTTACGATTAAAACTTGAAAAATAAGAAATTGCAGAATGGTTGCCCTACAATCATTTACAATAGAAAACAAGTCAACACAAGAGCTTCAAAAAAAAGTTTTGTAACGTAACTTTGCGGATGAATTTACCAAAACGATTCAACCATGATCAAACAAAGATGCCAATCTATAAAAGCCCTTCTTTCATTAGCTGTAGGTCCCATCCCGGGTAAGGCATGGCTCTTGGTTTTTATCCCGTTTCTGTCACTTCCTCTTGTTGGAAAGAGCCAGAACCCCTTTACGAACCCGAGTTTTGAACAGTTCACCTCGAGCGGAAGCTGCAACAGGCCCGTAGGTTGGCAATACGAGGACGCCACGACCAACTTCACGGATTTTGGCAAATTATGTGTTGACAGTACCGTTGCCTCTGACAGTAGTCATAGCTTACAAATCATTAATGACTTCAGTGGTAGTACAAATAACAAAGCAGCCGTTTTTCAGGATGTGAACCTCGCATCTGTCGACTCGCTTTGGTCTTAATTGACGGCCGGGTAATTCACAATTGTGGCGGTTTCAATGGCGGCCAAACCCGAACCTGTAAAGTTGATCTAAGCACCTATGCAGGGGTCCATGAATTCCGCATCATGTTTGATCAAACGGATGATGACAACCTTGGAAATGGTGCTATCGACAATGTGCGCCCGGTTGATAACTGCACCAATGCTTCAGTCAACCCTAATTTTTCCATTGCCGGCCCTGGCGGTAAAGATGTTGACCAAACCGCTCTCTTCACGGCAAGCAGTTCTCCGGACAGTGCATTTGCCGGTTATCGTTGGCTCGTGGATGGGGATTTCATCGCGAAAGGGGATTCTTTCTATCGAAGTTTCGAAAACCAGGGCCAACATGCTGTTCAGCTCATCGCCAGCCACTGTTTTGGTCAAGATACCGTTACGAAAACATTCCAGGCCACAATGCCTTCGTCAGCCCCTGTGAGCGATTTTACAGCTTCAAGAACAAGCATTGACGCATCGCAGAAAGTTGTGTTGACGGATCAGTCAACCAATAATCCATCCAATTGGGAATGGTCAATCTCTCCGAAGAGCAACTCACCCAAGGACGCCAACTTTATTTACATGAACGGTAGCGATGCTACTTCCCAAAACCCGGCTGTTCGCTTTTTTGAACCGGGCGTGTACGAGATTTGCCTCACAGCATCTAATGCTGCTGGTAGCGGTAACCAAGAGTGCAAATCTGCTTTTATCACCGTTAACCAAACCATCACCACCAATGAGGATACCATGTTCGTCAACAATGCACAGGATACAACCTGGCAAAAAAGCGGACTCCACAGGTCATGGGCACAATTCCCTTCCAATACCAATCGCTATCGCAAAATCCTTCTTCAGTACACGCTCGGCTGCACCAGTAACGGCTGCAGCGAATGGGATTATACCAATAAGGTGGAGATCGTTTATCCTACCGGTACCATCGATACAACCATCGTGTTAGCCCCCCGATTCAAAGTTGAGGGCAAAAGACGGGATACCTTCAGGTTTAGCAAGGATACAACGTGGATCACTTATTTCAATCCCACCACTAACAGCACCGATTCCGTCCCACATCCCAAACGCCATGTAACTCTTTATAACGATCCGAACCACCCGCAACGCGTTACAGGTGGCATATCGGTTTATCCGGCTAATCATACCAAAAACTACTACGACAGCAACGGCAATATCGTCAACAGCAAGCCGGCTGGAGCTGATTCGACCTGGATGGCCGATGATGACACCATTTACCGGACAGAGCCGGAAGAGGAGGTCGTAGAAATTGCACGTGCCAACACCCCTTATGCGGGTAACTTTTCCAGCAGCTGGAGCAGGACCTGGACCTACGATGTCACTGAATACGCGCCCGTTCTGGCTAATGCCAGGGAGGTGCGCACCTACTACCGAGGTAATACGAGCACCGGTACTTTTACAATCGATCTCGATTTTGAAATGATCAAAGGCATCCCGCCACGCGATACCAGGGAAGTGAATGTGCTCTGGAAAAGTCCCGGAACCGGCCAATGGTATGGCTATCCTGAAAAGCCGATCGATAGCTTCTTTGTTGAACGCAGCGTTGACGTGAGTCAACAAGCCGCTAACAGCATGGTCAGGGTGTCAGTGAACGGGCATGGCTTTGGTGGCGCTAATAATTGTTCCGAATTCTGCCCAACGGACTATTTTGTCCATGTGAATGGCCAGCAGCGCGCTCAACAACAGATCTGGCAAAATGATTGCAGCATGAATCCACTGTTTCCCCAGGCAGGCACCTGGATTTACAACAGAACCAACTGGTGCCCGGGCGACAGGATTTTACCTTACGATCATGAAGTGACGTCTTACGTGAACCAAAGCACTAATAACACATTTGATATTACAATGGAGCCATTCACTTATGACGGTGGTGGCACGCCCTCCCGCTGGGTATTTGATGCGCAGCTTTTCACTTTTTCAGAACCGAATTTCACACGAGATGCATCCCTCAAAAAGATCGTTGCCCCCAACGATAATTGGTACGAGAATCGCTATAATCCACGCTGTGACAATCCCATTATTCCACGCTCACTTCTGTCACCCTGGAATACGGAGCAGTAGGGGCCAAAAAGATTACGCATACGTGGCAAGGGCAGCTCGGCTTTTTGGAAAGCGATACAGTGCATCTGCCGGGAACTGTCAATTGGGATGCACCCGATTCCGTACCGGACAAATTCAAGGCAGAGATTGTTTCTATAAACAGTTCTTCAGACCAATATCAAGCTAACAACAAATTAGCCACTACTTATGATTTAGCGCCAAAATACCCGGACAAACTCGACATCCGCGTCCGTACAAATAATGCCCCTCAGGAAACGCGCTACGAGATCACGAACACACAGGACAGCGTCTTTTTTGAGAGAAATAACCTTACCGCTAACAACTTGTATATTGATACTGTGGATCTGCCCAAGGGATGCTACAAATTCACCCTTTACGATTCAGAGGGCGATGGCCTCGATTTCTTTGCCAATAATGATGGCTTTGGCTCGGCAAGAATTTTCAGGGCGGATGTTGGTGGTTTTGTAACCTTAAAAAATTTCGAATCGAACTTCGGCAGGCGGATTACGCAATGGTTTA
>PXTV01000190.1 GCA_003022985.1 Bacteroidetes bacterium SW_11_45_7
ACTGAGCATTTGCCTTTTTTCACCTTTATTCACCTGCGCAAGCCAATCGTAAACCTTGAGCCCCATCGAGGTTGTAAGAGTGCCAAGCGAGCCATCTTCCAGAATAGGCAGCAGCATATCTTCCGGATGGACAAGATGAGGAGCGTTATGATGAAGGATAGCCCGTTCACGACCAACTTCTTTCACCAAGCCGATTTCCAGCTGCTTCAGATAGCGAAGCCCACCATGTATCAACTTGGTGGATTTGCTACTTGTGCCTGACGCAAAATCCTCTTTTTCGAACAATGCAACGCTTAAGCCACGAGATGCAGCATCAAGCGCAATCCCTGCTCCGGTTATGCCGCCACCGATTACTAATAAGTCAAATGACTCATTTTCAAGACGTTGAATATCATTTGCGCGATGCTGAGCCGAAAAGGAATTTTCTTGTATCAAGGTGACGGTAATTTTGAGGTCAAATCTAAAGAATCAGACGGATTTAGCGATAAAATGTTTTCCACCATTTATTAACATATTTGCCTTATTGCTGTTTACGAAAAATTACCTTATAAGTTGCTGGATCGATTATTGCAATAACAAGGCAATTGTGGATTAGCTCTTGATTACTCTCCCACTCAAAAAAGGAAACCAACTATGACAATACAAGAAGCTCAAGAGGCTGTAGACCAATGGATTCAAACGAAAGGTGTGCGCTATTTCAGCGAAACCACCAACATGGCCATGCTTACTGAAGAAGTTGGTGAGGTGGCCCGCATTATTGCACGTGAACACGGAGAACAATCCTATAAAGAATCAGATGAAGGAAAACAACTCGCTGATGAACTGGCAGATGTGATGTTTGTGGTTATTTGCCTGGCCAATCAAACGGGTGTGGACTTATCCGAGGCTTTCCAAAGGAACCTCGATAAGAAAACCAAACGTGACAACACCCGCCATCAGGACAATAAAAAACTCCGGGAATAAAAACATCCCGGAGTTCTGCTATATAATTGATGTTTGGGTTACCTATTATTTAGCAGATATATAGTTTTTAGATGTCAAATTCTGGCTTGGTTCAGCATCTTCAGTAAGTAGACTGTAGACAACAGCCGGCTCATTGCTATCTTTTTGCCAGATAACCATCCCCTTACCTGATTTTCCTTCCTTGTTGAGACGATTGTATTCAAGTATAGAGCAGTAAACCTCTTTATCGTCAAATTTTTGCGTTTTTCTCACGTGAATTTCCATATTGGCAAATTCCCCTTCATTCAACGCATCAAGTGACTGCAAATATTGACGCCCAAGCTCCGTATCGGTACCAGCCAAGAGCTTGCCGTACTTTTGAATTTCCTGAATGGTAAATTTATGGAGGTTGATACTGAATTTATCCAATTGTTTGAGGTTAGCAATGCTTCCGGGCAATGCGGTAATCTCGTTGTACTTAATATTCAATTCTTTCAATTGTGTAAGTGATCCAACAGCTTCGTTGAGTTCATCAAGTTTGTTGTTTTTGAGATTAAGTGTTTGAAGATTTTTCAAGTTGCTAATCTCGGCTGGTAATGAATAGAGAGCGTTATATTCGAGAGTTAGCTCCTCCAGGTTTTGGAGTTGGCCAATTTCCTTGGGGAGTTTAGTGATGTCATTTCTGCGAACGTTGAGCACTCGAAGATTGTCGAGATTTTTTATGCTTTTGGGCAGTTCAGTTATTTGATTGTCTTCAACATTCAGGTATTGCAGGTTATCGAGTTCGCCAATTTCCTCAGGAAGTTCAGACAGCCGGTTACGACTTACATCGAGCACTTGCAGATTGTCAAACTTTTCAATAACAGAAGGAAGAGCCAGCATGGCATTGTGATAAAGACTCAGTTTATAAACTTGATCAGGGTTCTGAAGGGCGCTTTCGATAGAATAATACACCTTCTTTTTCTTCAATTCATCGAGCGAGAGCAATTGACTACTCTCGTTGCTTTCCGGTTGGGAAGCGAATAGAATTGGCGATAGAAAAAGGAAAGCAAGGATAGAAGAAAAAATTTTCAATCTACTTGTAACCTTTTCGATAAGATTTCGTACAAAATGGTGCGTGGTTATGTTTACCATGATCATCAGTTTCAACTTATACTTCAATATAACATGCTATCCTAAAAAAGTCAAGGGGTAGCTGTGAAACTTTTACAAGTATAACTTATCACCCAGTAAGTATTTATACCTAAAAAACTGACAAAAAGCCACATCAGCCACTAATAGAAGGCAAGAAGTCAGATTTGAGAAAGTTCCATCAATTTGTGATGACTTTTTCTCTCATCCCTTCTTATCACCAGTAGCACTAACGATTACTACCGGTCATTCATTTTTTGTAGAAAGGCAGTTTGACAACCTGAGCCTTGACCCGCTTTTTCCTGACAGCAATAGAAAATTCCGTGCCCACTTTGTGATGGGGTTTTTGCACATATCCCAACCCTATTGCTTTCTTAAGAGTGGGTGACATTGTGCCTGACGTCACGGTGCCAATCTGATTGTCATTTTTATCAAGGATATCGTATCCATAGCGCGGGATGCCCTTTTCCTGTAATTCAAAAGCTGTTAGTCTCCGGCTTGTCCCCTCCTCTTTCTGTTTTGCCAGCACGTCTTTGCCTATAAAATCCTTGTCGAGCTTCGTAATCCAACCAAGGCGCGCTTCAATGGGCGTTGTGGTTTCGTCCATATCGTTACCGTGAAGGAATAAGCCAGCTTCCAGGCGCAATGTATCACGAGCTCCTAAGCCCACCGGACGAATGTCGTACTCATCACCGGCAGACAGGATTTTTTTCCATAAATCAGGTGCCTGATCGATGGGAAGATAAAGCTCAAAGCCAGGCTCGCCTGTATAACCTGTGCCCGATATCAAGACATTCTCCAAATCGCGCAGTTCGCCCTTTGTAAACCCATAAAACGGGACCCCGCTGAGATCGACTTCGGTCAACTTTTGAAGGGTATCTTTTGCTTTTGGTCCCTGGATAGCGAAAAGCGCTGTCTTCTCGGATATATTGTAAAGCTCAGCCCCCATTGTATTATTCTTGTTGATCCACTCCCAATCCTTTTCCATATTGGCAGCATTCACCACCATCATGTAATTGCCATCTTCAAGGTGATAGATGAGAAGATCATCGATGATACCTCCTTGTTCATTGGTCATGCATGTATATTGGGCATGCCCTTTTTCGATGGTAGAAGCATCGTTAGTGGTTACCTTTTGGATAAGGGGGAGAGCATTGTCGCCTTTTAGCACAAATTCGCCCATGTGCGATACATCAAAAATCCCCGCATGGTTTCTTACTGCATCGTGCTCTTCTTGTATACTGCTGTACATGACCGGCATGCTGAAACCTGCAAATTCCACCATCTTGGCACCTGCTTCTCGATGGACCGGGGTAAGGGGCGTTTCTTTCATGATAGGATAGATTTGGATTGTAGCAAAGCTAACGACAGTCGGCTGATAAACAAAGAAAAATCCACATCACCAAGACATGAAACAACCTTTTGATAAATTTAGCTGTCATTAAAATAGCAGCAACCAATCAGTCTATTCGTTTTTAGTTCCTAATCAATGATAAGTAGTTATGCCACTCCCGATGCTTGACATCGGGAGACACCAATACGATTTAAAAGAAAGAACAACACTACATCGAATTGAAATAGCATGGGAAATATAAGGTGCAACTTTACCCTATTTTTCCAGATTCTATAATTGAGAGTGTATCCCGATGATTTCCATCAGGAGTGGCTATTTTACTGAGACTGAGTAGTTACAAACAGCATCCTTTCCATATGTTTTTACTTTTATCATCTTCTCAACCATGTATTTATGAAGCTTCAAGAACCTCTACGTTTAGGTGACATTGCCGATTACCTGGGGGCTTCTCTGAAAGGAGACCCCGAATACCTTGTTACAGGCATTAACGAAATCCACAAAGTAGATCAAGGCGATATCACCTTCGTAGACAATGAAAAATACTACAATATCGTCTTACGATCGGCTGCTTCAGTCATCCTTATCGATCAGGATATAGAGCAACAGGACGGCAAGCAATTACTGATTTCAGAAAGCCCTTTTGTCAGCCCGGTGTTGTGATTGGTCATCATGTTACAATAGGAAAAAATTGTATTATTCACCCTAACGTAAGCATTGGCGAACGAACGGAAATCGGGGATAACGTGGTTATTCACCCGAATACAGCAATAGGTGGAGAAGCATTTTACTACCAGCGTCAAGGGGGCACGGATTATCATTACCAAAAGCTCCATTCATGTGGCAAAGTGGTCATTGACGATGACGTAGAGCTGGGTTCTGGCTGCACGATTGATAGAGGAGTTTCAGGTCAAACGCGGCTAGGACAAGGGACAAAACTGGATGGCCAGGTTCATATAGGTCATGGTGCTGTTGTGGGGAAGCATTGCCTTTTCGCTGCACAGGTGGGTGTAGCCGGAAAAACCATTATTGGCGACCATGTGGTACTATGGGGCCAGGTAGGTGTATCAAAGAGCCTGCATATCGGTGACAATGTTGAGGTATATGCCCAGTCAGGCGTTGGGAAGTCGCTGGCAGCGAATCAAACTTATTTCGGCTCGCCAGCGGTTGAGGCGTGCAAAAAATGGCGGCAATTGGCCCTCATCCGCAAGCTCCCTGAAATGTGGGAAAAGCTAGACCCCTTTTTCTCTATAACTGATGAGGATAGGTCAATTTTAACCGTTTGTCCGCTGGCTGACATGATGCTATCATATTTGAGAGGAGCTCCTCAACGAGCCTTTTACTCCCGGCATAGCGGAAAAGAATGTGCGTGAGGATTACGTGTTGCTCTTCTCCAGATAATTCTCCAGAGCCATGGTCATAGAGGGCACCTCAGAAGTGGGAGCTTCAATATCAAGTGTAAGACCGGCTTCTTCAACAGCTTTTTTTGTAGCAGGGCCAAAAGCACCAATGCGCGTTTGCTTCTGTTGAAAATCAGGGAAATTGTGGAAAAGGGATTTCACACCTATTGGACTGAAGAAAAGGATCGCATCATAAGTGGTGTTGGCTAAATCCGTTATATCGCTGAACACTGTGCGGTAGAATACAGCCGTATTGTAGCTAAAATTGTTCTTTTCCAAAAAACCCGGCAAGTCCTGCTTGTGGACATTTGAACAAGGTAGCAGGACATTGATTTTTTTCTTGTATTTCAAGAGTAGTCGCTGTAAATCCTCGATTTTTCCATTGCTAAAGAAAACCTTGCGCTTGCGGTATTGTACGTATTTTTGGAGATAAAGCGCAATGGCTTCGGAATTGCAGAAGTAACGCGTATCCTGGGACATTGTAATACGCATCTCATCGCATACGCGAAAAAAGTGATCGATAGCGTTCCTGCTGGTGAAGATAATAGCATCGTAATCCTTTATATTCACCTTCTCCTTTCGCACCTCCTTAGCATCGACACCTTCAACCTGGATAAATTTCCTGAAATCCACTTCGATATTCCACTTGTCAGCAATATCGAAATAGGGAGATTTTTCAGGCTTGGGCTGAGAGATTAAAACACTTTTGATCTTTGGTAAACGTTCAGGCTTTGCTGATGCTTCCATTTGATCCGTTGATGATTTGGCCTTCATAGAAAATGAGTTGAGAGAGATTTGGCTTGTAATTGCTATGCAAACAATGCGTTCAAACTCTTGATAATTACTAATGAAGGGGCTAATTCAAGTACGCAAAGATAAAGAAAAAAATGAAAAACATCATTTTGCCAATACTTTCTACTCACAATCACCCCTCTTCCAAAATGAACGAAAAGCAAAATAGCTAAAAGGGCGCCCGAACCGTAAAAAGCGATCAAAGCCGGCAAACTCCCGGAAAAAGCAATGAGAAAGAGAAACGGAATGAGCACGATTCCTGCTATTTTATTCACCAGAAAGAAGTGGAAGTTGTAGAAATCAGCTTCTTGTAATTGCGGGAACAAAAAATAAAGCCCTTTAAGACTGATATAACGTACCAAATAAAGCCCCATGGCAATACCGAATATCAATGCATATCCTTTCAACCGGTCAAACGGAAAAGGAATCATCAACTCCTGGACGATGAGGTGAAGAAATAAGCTCATCGTGAGCAAAAAATTGATATTGAGCACAAATGCTGAGAAAGATAGGCCTGAAACCTGTTCCTCGTAAATCTGTTTAGCTTGCTTCATATTCACAATAGCTTGAAACAAGGACCGGAAATAGCGCTGAAAGACTGTTCTTACAAATCCTATTATTAACAATGCAATGACAAGCACGCCTGCTATCCACAGATTCGAGTCCTTTTCCTTTAATTGTTGAATCAGCCCCATTTTTGTTGGCAATGTGTCTGCAGAAGCGGTCCAATAAGGGTAACGAAACCATGGCGTTGCTACTGTATCAAAGGGCAAGGCAAGAATTGTATCAGCACTTGTAACAGGAACTTTTTGCCGGGAGCTATCACCCCCACCTTCCTCAAATTGCGCCCTGGCTTCCCGGAACCATGCAAGGCACAATATGAGGATAATGCCAAAAAAAGTTGCTTTTGCCAATGCGTTCACCCCTCAAAAGTAATTGACATAGCCAAAATGAATTTTGGCTGCTCGAAAATCAATCGGGTTCCCTTGTTGTGACCCAAGAGCATAACTGACCCGGAATACACCTGCTTCTGAATCAAATGTCAACCCAACACCAAAGCCATAAGGAAAATCATTCCGGTATACCTGGTTACTTCGATTTTCTACAAAAGCCCCATCGAAAAAGCTAAAGAAATAAGCCCGTTCCGTAAGCAGAAACCGATATTCCAATGTTGCTACGCTGTACAATGAAGCACGGATCGATTGCTCATCAAACCCTCTCAGAACCTGACTCCCCCCAATACGGTAGAGTTCGTTGGTGAAAAGATTTTCGCTAAAAACAGCCGCTGCATCCACTCCCGTTAATAAAGTACTGCGCTGTGAAATGGGCCAGAATTTATCAAAAGTAGCTTCTGCCTCTATATGCCGCGATTTAAGCTCGAGGCTATCGTAAAGATGGTCAAGATTACGCTCCGGGTTACGGGGGTCTTGTAATTCAGTAATAGCATTGTTCTCTTGAACGGTTTTAACGCCAATTCCACCTTTTAGACGCAAACGAAACCCTTCAGTGGGAATAAATGGATCATCGAGCTGGCTCATTTGGTATTCAAGCCCGTAGAGGTCACGGTTCACATCCACGTTGTCGGGCAACGAACGAGTAGCTTTCACGGTGGTGGTATCAACATTCAGAATGGTTGTCGTCTTGTTGTTGTAAAAGGCTTTGATGTAATCACCCCCACCGAGTTTGTATTCAATTCCAACTTCCCATTGAAGATCGAGATAAGTTGTATCCTTTTTGTACAATTCCAAACGGACATCACCACCAAAGGGAAGACCCAATGGATAGGGGTAGTTGAGTCTTGCGTTTAATTCCTGCGTTGTGCCCTCGAGTTTCTCGTATTGCAGCTTGATGAGTGTGCCACGGCCAAATGGATTGGTAAAATGCAAGTCCGCTTCACCGGTGATAAGCAAACGGCCCGTTATATTACTGTTGGGAACCACACCAAGCAATAAATTGATACGACTCATTTGTTGATCTTTGAGGAAAAGGACAGGCCTGGCTTTATCCTCCGTAAATGTAACGCGCGCAGATTGTTGTTCAGAAATAAATTCGAGATCATTGATGCGCTGGCCTATCTTGTCGATCTTCTTTTGGCTGTACAAATTGCCCGGCTGCATACTGAGATAGTTGTAGAGGTACTGCTCAGCAATAGGAGAGTTGCCTCGCAAAGCGATGGTATCAAACGTTATGCGTTCATTTTTTGTTAGTTCAAGGGCTGCAGAAATCGTGCTATCGGAAAGGACTAAGCTATCGAGTGTAATCCTTGCAAAGGGGTAGCCATTGTTCTCCAGGAGGTTGATCAGCTTTTCCCGGAATTGCCTGTAGCGTGCCATGCTAATTGGTTTGCCACGGAAATTGTCTTGCTGAAAGCCAGCTTTGTTTAACAATTCGCTACCTACATTACCTCTTCGTAAGCTCATCCATGCAAAACGCTTCCCCGTCCACAACCAGGCACGAAAAGTGTCACTGACAAGGCGATGACTGTCGATAGAGGCCCCTAAATAGCCCTGTTGCTGCAATTTGAGTAAAAGACGCTTCAAGCTCTTTTTAGCGTACAATGTATCGGCTACTGCTTCAGGTAAATCGTAAACTTGCTCAATGGAGACTTGCTTTACATCCTGAACAACATCCAGATACAATTCCCCCTCCTGTGCTTGAGTGTTGTGTCCTCCTACCATCGAGAAGATGAACGCAAGGAAACCAGCTACAAAGGCTTTTTCAGTATATCTTATGGGTTGAGAAAAATCCACACTTTTGGCTTTACTGAATGGAAATTACGTTCAGAATGTTATTGAAGCGATATTCACAACAATGCTTTGCAATGATTGATTCTTCGGGTCCCGCATTTTCGTTTAACCATAGAAACAACCTACTAAAATAAGAAGCTGATGGCCGGCATTTATGTCCATATTCCCTTTTGTAAACAAGCTTGCAGCTATTGCAATTTCCATTTTTCCACCAAGTTACAAACCAAAGAAGATGTATTGGCAGCCATCCAACAAGAAGTAAGTTTACAAGCAAATTATCTCCCTCAACGCCAGATCGATACGCTGTATTTTGGCGGAGGTACGCCCTCTATTCTTCAAGCCCATGAGATCAATGCTATTGTAGAAGCTATACAAAACACCTTTTCTTTTGCCGATGACATGGAAATAACGCTGGAGGCAAATCCTGATGATCTTACAGGCGATAAGATCAAAGAACTACGCTCAACACCCATCAATCGGTTCAGCATCGGCATCCAGTCCTTCCGCAATACGGACTTGCAATTCATGAATCGACCGCACACAGCTCATGAGGCATACCAGGCTATTAACAAAAGCCAGCGAGCCGGCTACACAAATATGACAATTGACCTTATCTACGGTTCACCTACATTACCCGATGATGCATGGCGGGAGAATTTACACACCGTTTTTGAAATGGGCATCCCCCACATATCTGCCTATGCGCTAACAGTTGAACCAGGAACTGCACTCAACCACTGGATTGAAAAAGGCAAAGTTTCCGGTATTGATGTGGAGCAAGCCGGACGGCAATTGGAACTGTTAATGGATGAAATGGCCGCCAACGGCTATGACCATTACGAGATATCCAACTTCTGCAAGCCTGGTTACAGGGCGCAACACAACACCAATTACTGGTTCAATATACCCTATCTCGGTCTTGGAGCTGGCGCCCATTCATTCAATGGCACAACACGCCAATGGAACGTGGCCAATAACGTCAAGTACGCAAAAGCCATCCTGCATGAAGGGAAAGTTCCATTTGAACGGGAAACGCTATCCCTGAAGGACCGTTATAACGAAACACTGCTCACCTCACTTCGCACAAAGTGGGGTTGTCACACCGGGATCCTTAAGGCAAATTTTCCTGATCAGTACAACAACACCTTTGCCAAAGAATCTGCTCGTCTTCTGGAACAAGGTCTTTTGCAAAAGGAAAACGATCACATCAAATTAAGCCGCAAGGGGACACTTGTTGCTGATAGCGTCATTGCGGACCTGTTTGCCGAATGAAGTCTACTGGCTAAATCTCGACAGGTTTTGCTTTCATGTGTTTCCTGAGAAAGCCCGCCCTAGCGCGATAAAATTCGAAGCGTTGCTCTTCTTTGCTAAAGCCGTGCCCCCATCCTCTTTAACCACGTTAGACACATTGACGCCTCTTTCCCGTAGCGCTTTCACAACCTGGCCGGAGTTGTTTTTATCAACGAGGGGCCTGGGCTATAAAAAAAGGCGCCTTCATGGAATCCACATGAAAGAGGGGTCATGCTTTAGCCATCATCGTGCTATCCTCCTCGTAATCACCAACCATCTCGTGGAACATGTCAAACATGGACTCCCAATAAGGGGTATCGATTCCAATGGCCATAAGGTTTTCGAAATGAGCCGAATCAGCCAACGGCTCTTTTGCCTGTTTGTTAGCAGATGCCTTTTGATCTTTCTCCTGGCCGCCACAACTAAGGCGAGACGAGTAAAGACAGATCAATAAAAGGATAAAACCGAATTGGGCTTACTACCCTTAGGATGTAAAAAACAGATATTCGTAAACATAGTATCGAATTTTGCGGGCCAAGGTAAATTTTGATTGATCATGACTTTTTTTGACTAACCACTCATATTGTAGTAAATATCATCCCTAATGGAAGCAAAGATCAAGATCAAACAACGCCTTTATCCGATTAACCTGGCTCATCCCATCGATATTTCCATTCCCATCCAAAACACTGATGAGCAGGTCAAGGCATTTCAGGCACCCGATGTATCGTTTCAACCTTTTATTGCCGGCAATTTTGTAGGAGCTGTTGAGGCGGGCAGCCCTGTCAACTTCACAAATATTCATTTGAATCCGCACGGAAATGGCACACATACAGAATGTGTTGGCCACATCACCAACGAAGGGCAAACCATTAACCAAACCCTGGGCGAGTATTTCTTTTCTGCACGCCTCGTAACAATTGAGCCGGGAAAGCAACAAAATGGTGATCGCATCATTACCAAAGAACAGATTGCCGAAAATTGGAAAGGTGGCCAGCCGGAGGCATTCATCATCCGCACATACCCGAACAGCCCGAGCAAGATGACCTATGATTATTCGGGCACCAATCCGCCCTACCTGACGCCAGAAGCAATCAGTTTCTTAGTTGAGAAAGAAGTCCGGCACCTGCTTCTCGATCTGCCCTCTGTGGATAAAGAAGATGACGGGGGCGAACTCGCCTCCCACAAGATGTTCTGGCAGTATCCGTCCAATCCGCGCCAAGACGCTACCATTACGGAACTGATCTATGTCCCGGATAAAGCCCGGGATGGCTTCTACATTTTAAACCTGCAAATTGCCTCTTTTGAGCTGGACGCCAGCCCGAGTAAGCCGGTTCTGTATCAAATCGAGTGACCAGGAATGGCCATTAATACGATGAGCAGTGGGCAATAGGGCAAGCCTTACTCAAGATTGATCTTTCAGATGAGCAGATATCCACTTGTCACTTCTTATCAGTCAACATAGGTGATCTTCAACATGTTGGTTCTGCCTTGCTCGTAAAGCGGCATGCTTGCTGTGTTGATCATCACATCCCCGCTCTCGATCATCCTGCGTTCTCGTAAGATATCGATCACATCCGATATCGTTTCATCCGTACTGACGAACCTATCGTAGTAAAAGCCCTGAACACCCCAGCATAAACTCAGGATATTGAGTAATGCCTCGTTATCCGTAAAAATAAAAATACGAGCGTGGGGCCTGTAACTTGCCAGCATAAAAGCCGTATAGCCTGACCTTGTCATACCGATAATGCCATTGGCTTCAACCTGTTCAGCAATACGGCAGGCGTTGTAGCAAATGGCATCGGAGAGAAACGTTTCGGATTCTTCTCTTGGCGTAAGACTCTTATTGTAGATCAGCTCTTGATCTTCCACGTAGCGGATGAGCTTGTGCAACGTACTCACCACTTTGACAGGATGAATGCCCACCGAAGTCTCTCCGCTTAACATCAGGGCATCAGCACCATCGATAACATCATTGGCCACATCGTTTGTCTCCGCGCGTGTGGGACGCGATTGGGTTGTCATGGAATCGAGGATCTGCGTGGCAATGATAACCGGTTTGGCTGCCACAATACACTTGCGCACCAAGTTTTTTTGAATGAGGGGCATTTTTTCCATTGGCACTTCCACACCAAGATCACCCCTGGCGATCATTACGCCATCAGAAACTTTGATGATGTTGTCGATATCATTAACTGCCTCGGGCTTTTCGATTTTTGAAATGATCTTGATCTTGTGTTTGTGGCCGAGCAAGTTCCGCAAGGCAAGCACATCATCTGCTGACCGCACAAAAGAAAGAGCAACCCAGTTGGCATTATTCGCAAAGGCAAACCTGGCATCCTCAATGTCCTTTTCTGTAAGGGATGGGAGCGTTAAAGATGTATCGGGAAAGTTGACCCCTTTTTTCGATGATAGCTCACCCCCGAACAAGACCTCAGCTTCTACATTTTTATCATTATCCGTTGATAGGATCCGGAGTTCGATCTTGCCATCGTCAAATAAGATGATATCACCCTCGCTAACATCCTTGGGAAAATTATCAAAGTTGATGCCGATCCTTTCAGATGTACCGAGGACCTCCTCAGTTGTAATTTGAAGTTTTTGGCCGGTAGTAAGTTGGACTGTTTCACCCTTTACTTCACCAATACGGATTTTGGGTCCCTGGAGATCTGCAAGAATGCCAATATTGAGCTTGTATGTGCGGTTGATTTTGTGAACGTGCTCAAAAAGCTTTTGATGATGCTCCTGCGAGCCGTGGGAAAAATTAAAACGAAAGAGGTTAACACCCGCATTCACAAGATTTAAAAGATCTTCATAGCTTTCTGAAGCAGGCCCAACCGTGGCAATAATTTTGGTTCGATTTTTTGTTTGGATCATTTTATTAATAAGTTTTGCCAGGAACGCAAGTTCTCAGGTTGAATTTGATAAACAGCGTGAATAAAGGAAAGATCAATCAACTCTTTTTCAATAGAGCAAATGTGTTGTTCTGCAAATTCGCCCTGAAGAACAAGGAAATAATCGACACGCTTCAATTCGGGAACAAGTGCACCTCCCTCCCCTTTGTTGGCCAGGAGCTGATAAGTCATTTGCTCCAAAGGATCATAATACTCGTAAAGATGAAACTGAAGGAGTTGATGTTTCTCCCCGGAATGAATGGCAAGCGGCTCTTGTAATACAAGATCGATCAGTAAATGCTTATTCAAAAAATAGCAGAGGCGGTAATACCGATATGGACTTACCAGAGCGAGTAAATAAAATTCCGGCTGGAGATCGAGGGTAAGTGTCTGCTTTTTCATACTTTATTGACATGTTATCACTGCTACAACTCTATGAGCCGGGAATTGGATTTTCCACCTTTTCACCAACCCCATGAGAAGAACCTTTGACCGCTAATATGCGGTATCACTATCATCTTTGCAATGATGAAATTCCATTTTTAAGCAACTTTCGTCCACAAGACAAATTGGTATATTTTCAAAAATTATTTCCCCGATTGTCTTACGAAGGTTATAAATTCGCACTCGCTATTGAAGAAAATGGCAATGCTGTGACTAAAATTGGCGGAGTTTGTTGGTTATCTCGTTAGCATTGCCAAGAAAAGAAAAAACTGATAAGCAAAAGAAAGCAAGCAAGAATTTGTTTATCAGCTTTTAAATATCGTATTTTGCAAAACGTATTTTTTAAACAAACACAGAGCTATGGCGGATATTTCA
>PXTV01000191.1:0-930 GCA_003022985.1 Bacteroidetes bacterium SW_11_45_7
CAACCGTTTAACTTGCTTCACGCCTTCTTCAAGCGACTTCACGCCACTCGCATTAATGGCCACATCATAAGGAAAGTATTTGGGCACATAAGGTTGGCCTTCCAATAATTCCTTGATGAAATCCTTTTCATTGTCCACTTGCAAGGCCCAGTTCCTTTGCTTCTCCTTGCCAATTGTGCTATAGGTCTCATTGCTCATATTCTTGCCGCAAAGCGATCCTTTACCGTGGGCGGGATAGACCATCACCTCATCGGGCAATTCACGGAAGACATTTGTCATGGTTTGGTACATCTGCTTCGCCAATTCCTGGCGCTGAGCCTGGCTCTTGCCAGCGCCTTCGCGTAAATCGGGCCGCCCTATGTCGCCCACGAACAGCGAATCACCTGTGAAAACGGAATGCGGTTTGCCGTTTTCATCTTTCAGCAGATAAGTGTTGTGATCAGGGGAGTGCCCGGGTGTAAACAATGCTTTCATTGTTGTATTCCCAATCCGAACTTCATCACCGTCATCCAAAGATGTGTGCGGGTACTCCACTTGCATTTTGGAGTTCACATAAATGGTGGCACCGTGCTTTTGGTGAAATTCCATGTGACTGCTTGCGAAATCCGCATGAGGATGTGTTTCGAATACTGCCACAATGGAGGCATCGTTAGCTTGTGCAAAATGGTCGTAGGGCTCGGGGTCTCTTGCCGGGTCAACGAGCGCTACTTGCTTGTGGCTTAAAATGGCGTAAGAGCCGTGCGCTAAGCCTTCATCAAAAAACTGTTGTACTTTCATTGGTCTGCATTTTTGATTCAATAAATAGTTTCATCACAAAAATGCGTACCTATAGCGTATATCAAAGACCTGACGGGTTGAGTCAATCTCGCCTGAGGCGAGACAAATAGAACAGAGGCGGTTTTCAACCCTACGGGTCTTAGTCAACCCGTA
>PXTV01000191.1:1045-3548 GCA_003022985.1 Bacteroidetes bacterium SW_11_45_7
CAAGAGGAGACAGGTATACTTAGGTACGTGTTTTTGCGATGATCCAATAAATAATCGTTCTACTCAGTTGTTTGGTGTTTATATTTGACCGCTTAGAAATTCTTTTACCAGGATATAAACGGCCATCACCAAGACGAACCAGCCAAAAGCTGGCCTGAGCTTGTTGCCTTCTATGTAATTGCTCAGGAAACTACCCAGGAAAATCCCGCCAACAGCGATAGCTGTGAAGGTTAGCAGTAACCCCCATGCCATCTCGTAGTCGTTGCTGATATCACCCAAAAAACCGACAAGGGATTTGATAGCTATGATGAGCAGCGAGGTGCCAACCGCCAATTTCATGGGCAGGCGCCCGAGCAATACGAGAGCGGGCACAATCAAAAAACCGCCTCCTGCGCCTACAAGGCCTGTAAGAACCCCTACTACCGCTCCCTCGCCTACAATGAGGGGCCAATTCAATGAGGCCTTGATTTCTTCCGGGTTGAGTTCTTGTTGCCTGGTCCCCCTGATCATGGAATAGGAGGTGACAATCATCAGCGCTCCGAAAATGAACATCAACAGCATCCCCTTGTCAAGGACAAAAGCGGACGTTGTGAAAATGACGTCAGGCAAGGCCGGGATGAGGAACTTCCTTGTCAGGAAAACTGCTATGACGGCAGGTATAGCAAAAACCGCTGCTCGTCTGTAAGCCAGCAATGATTTTTTGTAGTAGCTATACGAGCCGACAAGACTCGTGACGCCTACCACTACGAGGGAGTAAGCTGTGGCCTGAACCGGCTCCACACCCAATAGGTAGACAAAAATGGGTACAGCCAGGATGGATCCACCGCCTCCAATCAATCCCAATGACATGCCTACCAAAAGAGCTGCAAAATAGCCTGTAATCGTGAATAGATCCATCGTTTCTCTTTAATAGTCAACTTCTTAAACTATGTCGCACTTTTGCATGCAATCGATAATATAGGCAATTTGGTCATCCTTGAGTTTGTAGTAGAGCTTTTTCCCGTCTCGCTGGGTTGTAAGTAAGCCGAGGTCCCTCATCTTAGCCAGATGGTGGGAAAGCACGGTTTGTTCAACCTTCAATTCATCCCGTAGCTCATTGACGGCCCTCTCTCGTCCATCGCTTAAGGCATTAATGATCTGTAGCCGTACTGAATGGCCAATACCTTTCAAAATATAGGCAAAGTGATTGATCCTTTCGGCAGCTACTTGTTGTGTTTGCTGCTCTTGTTGGTTATTTTCTGTTAACATCTTTGTGTTGTTTAGTTTAAAGTGGTCATATTTTCAAATGATTATCTGTTCAGATTTATAAGTGAGAAGCCCTAAAAGTTCACAATGTGTCAAAATTTTTAGAGCAAAAATAGAAGCCCGGGTTTCTGGCTTAATGAAATGAATAGCCCAAAATAGGTGGACGAGTATTGAGTTTTTTTGATTTCTTAAAGCATCACTAATTCAAATCGACAGAAAGCAATTAGCTTTCATAATCTTATATCCATTGGCTGTTCCTTTATGTTCGGTAAAATAAAAAAACCGCTCCCCTAAGGAAGAGGGGCGGTTCATCAGTATTCGGAGCTATTTTTTTACTGATAACTAAAAAGACGCCTTTACCGATAAGATGAAATTGCGCCCGGGTGCTGCTATCCCCGATGAGTACGTCCTGTACCGCTGATCGGTGATGTTTTCCACACCTGCTGTAAGCGTGAAGATATCCGTCAGTTGATACAGCGCTTTGAAGTTGAGCGTGTACCAAGCTGGCGAATAATGATTGCCGTTCCCGTCAGGAGCGTAAAGATGGGGTTTCTCCTTTTCTGAAGGCGACAAATCATCATAAGCAATTTCGCCATTGTAACGGCTGTAGAGGTCCAGTTTCATCCTGTTGCGGGCATAGGTGAGGTGTGTTTCACCAAAAGTGGGCGCAGCGTGGCGAAGGGGCACATTTTTGCCCTCATCGCGCAGTTCCTCGCCTTCCTGCACATTGATGCGGGACGATAAGCCGATACCGTTGGGCAATTTGACTTCTATGCCACCCTGAACGCCCCATACACGTGCCCTTGACGCATTCTTCAGCGCCTGTACCTGGCTCAGTGTGCCATCGTAAACGATGCTATCGCGCCCGTTCAAACTGAAATCACGTCTCACAAGCGCATTATCCAGCAGTGTGTAGAAGCCGGTGACATCAACTTTCACAACCTGGTTGAACGTTTTGGCAATTCCCACCTCAGCGTTGTAGGCGTACTCCGGGCCAAGATCGGGATTGGGCACGATTACCGAACCCGGTTCGGAATCGAAGACCTTGCCGATGTCATCGATATTGGGCGCCCGGAAACCGGTTGAAAGATTGCCGTAGATTTCCCAATCCGTAACCGAGCGATACACGAGCCCTAAACTTCCCGTGAATGCGCCTGTATTGAGCTCAGCCGAGGTAAAAGGAAGCGGGTAAAAGGTGGTGTCGAAATCGGCCTGAGCCGTCACTTGATTGTAGCGGGCGCCCGCTCGCAGCGTCACT
>PXTV01000192.1:0-9934 GCA_003022985.1 Bacteroidetes bacterium SW_11_45_7
ACAAGGTGTCTCGGCCGGGCAAACCAAAAGTACCTGCCTCACCTCGCCCCGCCTCGCCTCAGGCGAGGGATAATGAGGTACGCGTTTTTGTGATGAACCTTTTTAAGAGGGAGATTACCACCTTACTTAACCAAAGAGAACATTTTGATCACACCTCCACTTAAGGTCATGTAAGTCCCTGCGTGTTGTGAACTAAAATAATAGCTAATCAAATCGTTTGCCGGGTTATCAGTAACTCAACCTGAGCAATTAAAAGTTTGCAAGTTTCACCCTTTACCCTGCACTTTCATGATCTGTTGCTTGATCTTGTCCGACTTATCGTACTCACCCATCTTAGCATAGATCTCTTTCAGGGCCTTGAGGGTTCGTAGGTCATCCGGCTTGAGTTTCTTGGCTTTTTGCAGATAAGGAAGAGCATCGGCATATAACTTGTTCCGCTCTTTTTTAAGTTTTTCGTATTTCTCTTGTGCATCAAGATCGAGATTGTTCATCTCTTTGTTCAGTTCTATGGCTTTGTTGTAATACAGCGCACCAAGGTTGCGGAAGGCATTATAATAAGTAGTATCCATGGTAACGGCCTTGGTGTAAGCTTTCCTGGCTTTTTCGAACTTATCTTTCTCATCATAAGCTACGCCTAAAGCATAATGGAGCTTCGGGTTACTCGAATCCATTGAAACAGCATTCTCAAGCTTGCCTATCGCTTTTTCCTCTTCATCTGAAACAAGATAGATGTTCAGTTCATCAATAATCAGGGACATGTTTTCAGGATGTTTTTCACGCCCTTTATCGAGTATGGAAAGTGCCTGCGTTGTATCACCTTCAGCTTTCAATACACGGCTGTAATTCCTGTAAACACCGGGTTTTGCATTTCCACGGCCAATCAGCTCCTTGTAGTGTTTCTTGGCGTCATCGTAACGCTCTAAATTTTGGGCAGCAATAGCAGCATTGTACCTTGCGTTTTGCGCACTTAGTTTTTTGCCTTTACCGTGCTTTTTCAAGAACTGTTTACAATCAATAGCAGCAGTGAAATATTTGTAAGCCGTTTCGAAATCGCGCTTTTTAAAATAGGGGATGCCAAAATTGTACAGTAGGCGCCATGTTCTTGTCAAAAAACTAAAGGCCTGGTCTTCTTTCCGAAAGCCATCACCAACTTCTATGGCTTTACGAAACGATTCGTAAGCGGTGATTGAAGGTGTTTCGTATTCCTGGCGGAGAGCTGTATCAGCCGATATAAGGAAAAACACCTGGCCGCGGTACAACCAGGTTTTGCCTTTATCTTTGGTACGTTTATGTTCTATTGCCTGATTAATGGCCTTGACACCATCGCGAAGGGCATCTTTGTCGGACTTATCCCTTTTGTAATACTTGATGTAGTTATAAGTGGATACCACTTTAGCATTTTGCGCCAGTGCATCAGTGGCAAAAAAGGCAATTAATAATGAGGTAATGATGAAAAGCCGTTGCATAAATCTTCTCTTTTCCGGTTTCTGCAAAAATAATAAGATTCAATTCTTTCGCATGATGTCCTTAAATGTAACCAATCACTCTATTCGTTTTTACTTCCTCATCAATGATAAGCAGTTTTGCCACTCCCGATGGAAATCATCGGGAGACACCAAGACGATTGAAAAGAAAGAACAACACGCCATCGATTTGAAATAGTATGGGGAATATCAGGTGCAAACTTTACTCGATTTCTCCCGATTCTAGCATCGTTCCGATTGAAATAATCGGAAGTGGCTATTTTACCGGGCCTGAGTAGTTACCCTTAAATCAACCAACCATGAATTGTGCCAAAGTTGATGATCGAGCTAAAATCAAGGTATTTTTGGATTGAAACAAAGGGCAGCTTAACTTGACTATGCCATGAAGAAGTATGATCATAGCAACCCCCTATCTTTCCGCTTGCAGCCATTAATAACTTCCCTCATCAGGCATCTTTCTCCGGGCACAATATGAAGACGGAGAAACCGGGTATTACCTGAACGCATTACTCAGTGTCAGTTTCGTCATTGTCTTCATTATCCCTTTCACTATCATGACCTGTTTCAGCATCATTTTCTGATGTAGCATCGCGTCCGGCCAGGCGTACATGATCCACCGAAAAGCGAATGGTAATACCGGAGCGGTTGATGATCATCAAATCATTTTCTCCTGTTACACCGAGGATTGTCACGAGCGGCCCTGTTTTATCGGTTATATTCATGGTTTTTACACCCTTGCCGCCACGGTTGGTTTTACGGTATTCCTCAAGTTTGGTGCGTTTCCCAAAACCTTTGTCCGATACAACCAGAATATCGGTAGAATCAGCATCATCCGGTGAAATTGACACCATTCCTACGATCTCATCCTCCTTGTTATCCAGCTTCATGCCCTTGACGCCTGTAGCCGTGCGCCCCATTGACCGGACAGCATCTTCATGAAAGCGGATAGCCCGCCCAAAACGGTTGGCAAGGAGAACATCATGGTTGCCATCGGTAAGCTTTGCTTCGAGGAGCATATCGTCATCCTGCACATTGATAGCCGTAATGCCGGTAACCCTCGGCCTTGAAAACGCTTCAAGAACTGTCTTTTTGATAATGCCTTTCTTGGTGCAAAACGTGATGTAATGATTGTTGAGGAAGTCTTCATCCTGCAGATTATTGACAGTAACGTAGGCCTTGATCTTATCGCCTTGTTCCAGTTGGAGGAGATTCTGGACAGCTCGCCCTTTTGATGCTTTGGTGCCTTCAGGGATTTCATACACTTTGAGCCAGTGGCACTTGCCGCGCTCTGTAAAGAACAGCATGTAATTGTGCGTGGAAGCGGTAAACAAGTATTCGATGAAATCCTCATCACGGGTAGTGCTTCCCTTCGATCCTTTGCCACCACGTTTTTGCTGTTTATAATCGGCAAGAGAGGTTCGTTTAATATAGCCCAGATGGGAAATTGTGATGGCCACATCCTCATTGGGGATCAGATCCTCGATATTGATCTCATCACCGGCATAAACGATATCTGTCTTGCGCTCATCACCATAGCGGCTCTTGATCTCTTCCATCTCCTCCTTGATGATGTTCATCCGCATATCTTCATTATCCAGCACCTGCCTGTAATACTCGATGGTTTTGATCAGCTCATCGTATTCGTTCTGGATTTTATAGCGCTCCAGGCCGGTGAGGCGCTGCAAGCGCATATCCAGAATGGCTTTGGCCTGCTCTTCGGTGAGCTCGTAATCACCCATCAACTGCTCGCGTGCAGCGTCAGGCGTTTGGCTGTTGCGAATCAGGTCGATAATTGCATCGATGTGATCAAGAGCCACCAGCAGGCCTTCTAGAATGTGTGCCCGCTTTTGGGCTTGATCCAGATCGTAACGGGTGCGCCTGATGACCACTTCATGGCGGAAGGCCACAAAATGGCTGATGAGGTCTTTGAGATTGAGCAGTTTAGGACGCCCGTTGACCAGTGCTATGTTGTTGACCCCGTAAGAGGTTTGAAGGGAAGTATAGTTGTAGAGATGATTGAGCACCACGCTGCTCATGGCATCACGCTTCAGGTCAAAAACCACGCGGAGGCCGTCACGGTCCGATTCGTCCCTGATATCGCTAATGCCCTCGAGCTTGCCATCATTCACCAGGTCAGCCGCTTTCATGATCATGGATGCTTTGTTGACCTGGTAGGGAATTTCGCTCACAATAATCTGCTCCCGGCCATTTTTATCCTCAACGATTTCTGCCTTCCCACGTAAGACAATTTTGCCGCGCCCTGTTTCAAATGCCTGGCGCACCCCTTCATACCCATAGATAGTTCCGCCTGTTGGAAAGTCAGGTGCCTTGACATGATTCATCAATTCCTCAATGGTTATATCGTAGTTGTCGATATAGGCATTGATGCCATCCACAACTTCGGAGAGGTTGTGGGGTAAAACGTTTGTAGCCATCCCGACAGCAATACCGGAGGACCCGTTAACAAGAAGAGCCGGGATTTTGGAGGGAAGGACAGTCGGCTCGGAAAGGGTATCATCGAAATTGTTCTCATGATCAACCGTTTCCTTATCGATGTCAGCCATCATTTCCTCGGCTATCCGTTGCATGCGGGCTTCTGTGTAGCGCATAGCCGCTGGATTGTCCCCATCCATGGAACCAAAGTTCCCCTGGCCGTCCACCATAGGATAGCGCATGGACCACGGTTGCGCCAGACGTACCATCGTATCATAAACGGATGTGTCGCCATGCGGGTGGTACTTGCCGAGCACCTCGCCAACAATTCTGGCTGACTTTTTGTAAGGGCGGTTATGCAAAACGCCAAGTTCGTACATCCCGTAGAGCACCCAGCCGATTTCATCTCCTCCTCAATGTTGATAGGTAGTATTCTTGGTTCCCTTGCCATATGAGTTTTTATTCAATTGCTATATTAAAATCATCAGGTGTCAAAAATACGCATAAACCCGCAGGATATAGAGATGAATTATCCACAGGTAAGTTGTGTATTGTGCAGTATTGTATGTAGTAAACGGAATGGTCCACTACCTTCGGCATTACCTTATGACTTTGGCGATGTCAGGCAATTTTCTCCTAACCGATCTTTACATTTGAAGCAATGGATACAATTCTGTACTTGCTGAATTGATTGCCCATCAACAATCAGCTTGAAGTGGATTTCTGGTCTGTTTGCTTGTCAACGTTATGGCCAGCTTTTTCATGTATGATAGCAGCAAATGACCGATCCTCTAACTTACTCGTTAACCAGGCTTGCAGATCGAAATAGTGAAAAGCTCTTGAGTGGTTCGGTTCGCTGTGAAGATAGTCAAGCCTGTCCCTCATCATGCGGAAAAGCACAATTAATTCCTCATCTGTGCGAGTTTGGGCAAGACTTTTGACGAACTCAGTAAAGAGTTGTTCAAATTGATCAAGGTGGCCTTTTCCGGCAAAATAACGATGAAGTTGACGGAGGGAACGCAGGGTTCTTTCCCGGTCATCTAATTCAAAATACACGATGGTTTCAAGAATGCGGGCAAAAGACCGTAAATCTTCCCTTGTGTCGGTATATTCATCATCCTCAGTTATCGCCTTCAACCATTCCAGCGCTTGATGATACTGTTCCTTGGCAAAAGTGATTTGAAAACCATTGAAGTAGATCGATAATTCATGGTCTTTATTCATGTAAGGTTGTATTCCCGGCAAGTACTTGCTCACTTTGTTGAGCATATGCTGCCCCTCGTCAAATTCACCTCTTACAACATGAATGTACATCCCCTGCATGTAAGCGGTGGCAAGGGCTCGCTTCTTAAGCTTCCGGTCCTTGACCGGAAAGTTCTTTAATATACCAAAACTCTCCCATATATCATTTTCCTTACCGAGTTTCTGAGCCGCCAGCATTTGGTTGCGCAAAACAGCATCGGTAAAAAGATGAAGAAGCTTTGTGTTGTAGTGATAAATTTTTTCGATACCGGAATGGCCGGCAGTTTGATCACTGTAATAGAGTGCCACAATATGCAGGAGATAATAGAGCAAATATGCCTCTTGCGACAATGCCCTGCTGTCATCCTGAAGGAGCGGATGTTCTATAATATCCTGATATGTTTGCTGCACCTCCTTTTCATTAGACCACAAACGATGTTTATTCGAAAGGATTAAGTCAGCTTCAAGCTTTTTGTACTCGTATAAGTTGTCCAGTTTGCCAAGTGTATCCTTGATGACCTGAAAATTGTCTTCTGTATTAGTTGCTAAAGCTTGCCGATCAAGTGTTTCAATATTGATATCGTGTTCTATTGAAATGAGCTCGATCAAAATGAGCAGCTTGTCGTGCTTTTGAGCTGTTTTCTTGGCCTTCTTCAGAAATCTGCCGGCCGGTTTGTGCAGCCCTTTTTCATGAAGAAATCGGATATCCTGTATTGTTCCGCGAAGGTTCTTGTCCACAGAGTCTTCTGAGCGATAGGAGCGTAAACTTTTAAGAATGAGGCTATAGAGGTAATTTTTGATAACAGGGAGATGATCAATGAATGTTTCACCTTCTAATTCCCGGATGACTTCGTTTTCATCATGTTCTTCGTGTGCTTCTTTCCGTTTGGCTTGTTTGTCGATGGCATCGAACAGGGTTAAATAGTTCTTATTACCCGACTGAAGGGAAGCGTAAAGTTTAAAGTACCTCTTTTCCGCTTTTGTCAGCGACCGCACTAATTGGTAAATCTCCCGGGAAACTTTCATTGAGGAAGGGCTTGCACTAACAGGTAGTTACATACAAACATAACTCATTTTTCACTTTGGCAAAATGACCTTTCAAATTAGCCGGTTCACAAACTCAGAATGGATTAATCTTACACTTCAGCGAAAACGATGTATAAACGGAGATCATAGGACCTCTGTTTTCTGGAGAAGTTTACAAAAGAGCCGGGAATGGAATTCGAACCCACGACCTACGCTTTACGAGAGCGTTGCTCTACCACTGAGCTATCCTTGCTTTTTTATGTTGAAAGGACAAAATTTCTATAGCTTAGCAAAGGGAAAAATAGCATGTAACGTCCAATTGATCTTCAATGAAGATGCTGCAAAGGTAAGTGTTTATTGTCTTCTTCTATGTTATTCTTTTATAAAATGTGCCGGGCTACTTTTCTGCCAATCACAGGGTATAGAGGATGGACAGCCGGGTTTTATTCCTCAGCCATGTGATAGAAAGCAATGGCTTCGAAATCGTTACGATCCCATTGACCCGTTTGATTAGCGTTTAGTATCCCCAGGATATATCCCCATAAGGATTCATAGGGGATCACCTCAAGAGCATCAACCTGCCCTTGATAATCTTTATTGCGCTTATAGAGTTTTTGATAGTACTTCCTGCCCAGTTTTTTGGTTCTGTAATAATTGAAATCTTCTTTGACCATGATCAAGAGCATCTTAATAAAGCAATTGCTGCGGTAATGGCGGTCGTTTCTCAGGTAGCGGTGTGTGTACATTTTGAGCGCCTCAGCGCGGTCGATAATGGTATCGTAATCCTGTTGAACCAATGATAGCAATATATGGGCTATTAAGATAGTTACATTGTACCCTCTTTTATCTTTATCGTAAAGGGGGACATCGTTTAAGAAGCGCTCCAATTTGAAGGATTTTCCTTTTAAGGGCACTATACTTAAAGAACCGTTGAAAAATACCTGGTTTATGAAATGAATGTAGGCTTCAGCAATTTTAAATCGTTGCAATTTCGCTTCATCAATGGACGAAAATCGTTTGTGTGAGGTTACTTTATTAAAAAATTGAATTGCTTCATGATAACGTTCAGTATACATGAGTAACAGGAAGTACATTTCTGCATAAGCGAACCATGTATTGGTCCCTTCAGGGATTAATTGGTTTAACTTTTGGGCAGCATTTTTCCCTTCTTCATAATCCAAAAGATCGAGACTGCAGGCAAGTATCCTCAAGTGCCATTCGGCTTTGTTAATAGGCCGGCTTAAAGGATGGTTACCAATGCTATCAAGCGCTTCGTTTGCAACTTGTATTGTTGATTCAAAATCCTCCTTCATTTGATAGTAAAGAGCTCGAAGCTGCAAATAATATCTCTTGAAATTGAGAGTTGAAACACTGGAAGAAAGATTTTTTAATTCATCAATAGCTGTTGCTGTTTCTTGAACTAAGGATTGCCCCGGTGCTGCAGAATTGACATATTCAATCGATATGCGTTGAAAATAGGCTTCGGCTTTTTGCTCAGCATCGTATTCCATAAGAGTTTGGGTTAGTAAGTGTTCATAGTAATAAAAAAGCCTTTTATTACCAACAAATCCATAATGATACCTCAATTCTCTGGCACAGAGAATAATTAAATCGCTAAACTCGTATTTCCTGCCACCCATATGTTGTGCGATAACGATCGCGGTCACTGCTCACGATCAAATAATCCAAGAGTTTATTGAGCAAATAATATTTAAGATTGAAATAACGCTTATCCATTGGTGATGATTGGTAAAGGTCTGCTGCTGCTTCTTCATCATTCTTATAATTTCCCTCTACAATACCCTTGTAAAGACGCATATACTTTTTGGGAGCATTTTTATTCCCAATGCGGGAAAAGTATTGCACAAACTTATACCGGTCATTTTTCCTGAATAATGCCAGTATTTCTTTCAGTTTTTCCATAACACAACCCTTGAATAAAGGAATTTTTCAGATAAATCACATTCTAAAAATGCTCTAATTTCTATCTAAATAACCGGGAATTCTGTTACATGTATTTCATGTAACCCCCTCTACCTTAGACCGTATATTTCGTTAACCAAAATCGTTGAATCATGGAAGTCATTATCGGCATTCTATTGTACATGGGTGTTATAGCAAGCTCAGACGAGTACAATGCAGAAATGGAACAAGAATATGAGGCCAAAATTGAAGAGATCAGATCAGATGATGAGCTGATGGAAGAAAAAGTCGATCCCCATATCACACAAATCGATGACCGAGAAGAATAGTTCTCCCTTACAAATTGGTTTCTGTTTAATAAAGCTCCTAAATGGGAAAAATTAATCTTTTCTCTCGCGGGCTTTTTGGGGAATTGCTCGTAATAAGCATAGAATTGGTTTGCCCCGGCAATTAATAGGGCCACTTCTGGCATTGTTTTGCGGCACCGATGATTCATTCAGGCAAAGAATAAAAAAATTTCCTGAATAACAAGGGATTTTTTGTCAATTTATTCATTTTAGAACCCTTTGTAAAGGGATTTTTTTCTCATTATCCGTTTACAAATCCCTCGATTTGTATCTGAATATGCGGGTAAATTGTTAGTGACTTTTCCATGAGAAGTCGCTAATATTGAATGAGAAACTGATAACTAACGTATCCGCATTCTTCTTTGAATGCTGAGGATCGTTGGATAAGGGATTGCTAACTCATTCTAAACCCGCTATTATGTGCCCATTTCCTCATTTATCCAGTCAAACGGAATTTACGCAAAACGTAGTCAATAACGTTAACAGGCCGGGGTCTGTAGGTAATCGACAATTACCGCTTAAGCGTTTATTTCCCGTCTTACCGGAATTTTCACTTGGTGATGCCTACCGGGAAGGGATCGCCAATATCATGGCCTCATCATCTCGAAACAATGCTGGTGAAAGTGCTTTCCCGATCGGCTATGCATTTCTCAAGCTTTTTGTAGAACACGACTTAAGCTACTCCCTCTATCATCAATTCACTTCTAATCATGCTGCCAAACTCCCTCCTTCATTGGACCTTGTAACGCTTTATGGCAGGAACCCTCAGGGACAGCCCTATTTATTCAATGCTGATGATTCTGCTAAATTCCTGCTCATTGAAGATGAGCAAACCGGGCGACTCAGGCATCCCAGAAATGAACAAAATCAACCACTGTTAGCTGATCCGAGGAACTGCAAATACCCTGGCTTAGAGGAGCTTCATATTCTTTTTTGCAGTTTTCATAATCAGGTGGTGGACTACCTCCGCGCCAAGGGCAAGCGAACCGAAGTCTTTGAAGAAGCCCAAAAGCTTGTGCGATGGCATTATCACTGGTTGATTATCAATGACTTATTGCCTTCCATTTGTAGTGATGCTGCAGAAGATAAGATCAAGCATTTTCACCCCGATCCCCGCCAGCTTGACAACGGGATCAATTTGCCAGTGGAAGCTCTGTTAGCGGCCTTCCGTTTTGATAACCCACTACTCAATGGCTTTGAAAATCATAGACCGGACGATTGGAAAGATGAGTTCTTATTTGAAAACAATCAACCGTACTACGCCTCTTCTATCAAAGCTTTCTGTCAGACGCTCGATCTCATGTATGATTCATTTCCACTCCCTCAACTTATCCAAGACTCACATTGCAAGGAGATGCTCCGTTTGGGCCATCAGTTCGGATTGCCATCGGGCGAAGCAGTATCTCGTGTTTACGGTATTGAGCCATTATCCAAGAACCAGCTCGGCATCATTGACTTGTTAAGAGACATCCATCAAAA
>PXTV01000192.1:9988-11561 GCA_003022985.1 Bacteroidetes bacterium SW_11_45_7
AAAACAGTAACTTCTATGAGGTCAGTCACTTTGAAACCCCTCTTTGGTATTACCTTCTGAAAGAAGCTGAAGAACAAGAGAATGGGCAACGCCTTGGACGAATAGCAAGTTACATTTTCATTGAAACATTGCAATCTGTTCTGGCCCGGGATACAAGCAGTTACTTAATGCTCTATCCAACGTGGCAACCTTACTTCAGCACAACAAACACCTCGTTTACCATGAAAGACCTGGTCATTTTTACCGAGATCGAACAAAAAAGAAAGTCGGCTTAAAAGGAGCACCATCACATAAACGGCCAACTCTCACCCTTCAGCTGAACAAGGGGAAAATGGGGGAATAATCGTGACAACCTACTCGCAGTGTGAGTCCTTTCCCAACTACCCGGATTGCTTATAAAGATACTGCACTAAATCCCGGGTGCTCACAATCCCCTTAATTTTGCTATCTTCCACAACCGGTAAGGCGTGAAAATGCTTATGGGAAAAGATTTCAGCCACATCGCGGATAGGTGTGGTGGGCTGCACCGTCAAAGGATTTTTTGTCATCAAATCAGTGATTTGACAATTCTCATCAAGATATTCTGTATTGACGCTTTCCAATTCGTTCAAATGGATGGAAAAATACTTCATGACATCGTGTGTACTAACAATCCTGTGAAAATTTGTTGTCAGGGTTGGCTACAACCACTTCTGGCGTCATGATTTGGGAAACGGGCGTGTTTTGTTGCATAGCGTAATGTGTTTTCTATTCAGCAATTTTCGTTTTAATTTAAAGGAAAACCTCGAATCATGCAAAAAGAATTTTCTCGCAATCTTGAAGAATTAGGACCCAACAAAGCTGTTTGATTTCCAACACATTTGACTTTCCTTATTTTCGAAACAGCAAAAAATCTATATGAAATGGCAAATACAAAATGGGGTATCGGGGCTAAGGTAAAACATCCAAAATATGGCGAAGGCGTGATTACAGGTATGGATATGGACACCTACCAAATCTTCTTTCGGGATAACGGGGATTTGGAAATAGCAAGGGATTATGAAGGATTAGAGCTCATCCAAGATGCCCGGGAGCCCGATAACAGCATTACCATTGAAGATGTTGAAGAGGTGGTAAGCAACGTGTTGCAGGAATATGCTGACTTTACACCAACCATCCAACTGGGTGAACGATGGGAAGGGGGCTCAATGACACTTCAACCGGCTAACCCGGATTTAAAGCCCAAAGAAGTGCCGCTCGACAACTTTTTTCACAAAATTGTAATGGTTAGGGAGCGGCTGCGCGTGCTGGAGCAACAAGTCAATAAGCAGGAAAGTCTGTCCGAAGAAGAAAAAATCAACCTGCAACAATACATTACCCGTTGTTATGGGAGCTTAACAACGTTTAACATTCTTTTCAAATATAAAGACGATCAATTTAAGAGTGGCGGTAAATAACAATTACCGGTGGTTAGCGTTTTCATGACAATACTTCAATCAATTTTGATGATATTTGCATGTTGGTTATTTTTCCCTGTGAAAGCGCTACATAAAAAAAGCTTTGTCAACTATGGCAAAGAAATTATTCGTTTCCA
>PXTV01000193.1 GCA_003022985.1 Bacteroidetes bacterium SW_11_45_7
AACCAATAACAACGGCTGCACGAGCACCGATACGGCTTCGGTATCTTACGGGAGTGGCCTCTCTGTTCAACTTCCCGATACGACTGTTTGTCCTGGCGATAGCGTGCAATTGGATGCGGGCTTTCCGAATTTCGACTATACATGGAACACTGGCGATACTACGCAAACGATTTGGGTCGACACCACTGGCACGTATTCAGTCACGGTAATCGATACTTCGGGAGCTGCCGGATGCACCGGCAGCGACACGGCTGATGTCACCTTGGCAAATATTCCCGTAGCAGATGCCGGCCCGGACAAATCGATTTGTCCTGGTGATACCGCCACACTAACAGCGAGCGGGGGTAGCAATTATGTTTGGAGTAATGGCAATACCGATTCTACAATTGAAGTATCCCCGGCCACAAGTACCACCTTCTCTGTTACAGTAACCAATACTGAGGGCTGTAGCAATAGCGATTCCGTGACTGTCGATTTCTTACAAACACCTCAGGTCAATTTACAGGACGCCACTATTTGTCCCGGCAGTATATACCAGTTCAATGCGGGTTCCGGTCAGTCCTACCAATGGTCGACAGGCGATACTACGCAAACGCTCACTGTTGACACTGCCGGCACCTATGCTGTGACAGTCACTAACAATGGCGGGTGTACTGATTCCGATACAGCTTCGTTGACATTTGGCAGCAACTTAACGGTTAATCTGAATGACCAGCAGATTTGCCAGAATGATACAGCTACTTTGAATGCCGGCCTTCCTGGCAGCGACTACAATTGGTCCACTGGCGATAGCACACAAATTATCAAAGTAACATCTGGCGGCTCATATGTCGTAACTGTTACCGATACAACTGGTTGCACTGGCACGGATACAGCTCAGGTTACTGTGAATGCCCTTCCCTCCATAGATGCAGGTGCCGACCAAACAATTTGCCCAAATGATACTGCCATTTTAAATGCAACAGGAAATACGGGCTCAGTTACCTGGAATACCGGGGACACAATGGCTAAGATTCATGTTGTTCCTTCGGACACAACCACTTACTTTGTAACTGCCAGCGATACGGATAACGGCTGTACAGCCACTGACTCCGTGACAGTGAACACGTTTTCAACCGCTGCTGTATCTGCCGGCCCCAATGACACTATATGCCAAGGCGATACGGCTACCCTTAAAGCCGGTGCCGGTAGTAATTACCAGTGGAACACGGGTGATACTACTCAATCGATATCAGTTGCGCCAACGAATACGTCAACCTATCAACTATCTGCCATTGACACCAATGGGTGTACAGCAACTGATAGTGCAATGGTGTTAGTAGAGCCCTTGCCTGCCGCTGATGCAGGATCGGATTACTGCCACATTAACAGCTACAGGTGGTGTGGGTTATCAATGGAGTAATGGAGGTGGTACTGCCACCATTACTGTAGCGCCATCATCGACCTCTCCCTACTACGTGACAGTAACAGATACGAATGGATGTCAAGCCATTGACACGACAAATGTTTCCATATTTAATACACCAAATATGAATATTGCAGGGGCTGATTCCGTTTATTGTGAAAATGGTGATTTGGACACCCTTTCCGGAACACCTCCTGGCGGTTCATTCAGTGGGCCAGGTATGAGCGGCAACGTGTTCGATCCCACGGCAGCGGGTACTGGTCAGCACGATATCGTCTACAGCTTCACTGATGGCAATGGATGTACGACTTATGATACTGTCACTGTTGAGGTTGATGTATGTCCGGGTATTGAAACACAAGCTTCGCAACAATCGGTGGGAGCTTATCCCAATCCATTTGTCAATAAGTTTTATGTTGAGCTTTCAGGGTTGCAAAGCGGGCCTGTAAAGTTCCATTTGTACAATGTGGCAGGCCAACAGGTAATGAGCCAGCAGAAGACGATACAGCACGATCATGAAATTTACCGGTTAGCTGTTCCTGCTGATCTTTCATCGGGCATTTATTTCCTGAAAATTCGCCATAAGACTAACACATTTAATCTCAAAATGAGCCATGTCGAGTAGTTGAGCTGGCCATCATCTATTCTTTAACGGCTGACTTTGGCGGATTGATAACCAAAATATTCTGAATTATCTATTATCTCATCATCATCCTGATCAGTTTTTCATTTGGCTTGACGAATGATGACGTCCTCATTGGAGAGTTCACAACAGACCGGTTAGAAGAACCACCGCACAAAAGTTGGTTCGAAAAGGGCTATCAAGAGTATGAAGTAACCAAAAAGCAACTCAAACAATTAAAACCCCTTGCCGAAGATCTCGAAGTCAAGGTTTTCCTGGGCACATGGTGCCCCGATAGTAAAGAGCATGTGCCGCATTTCGTCAAAATTGCCGACCAGCTAAACCTGTCTTCATCGGCCATCCAATTCTATGGACTCGACAAAGAGAAGAAAATGCCATCCGACAAGGAAGAGGAATACGACATTGCTTATGTCCCTACCTTCATCCTGAAGAAAAATGGCAAGACAATCGGCAGAATTGTTGAATCGCCCGAGCAGTCCCTGGAACGGGATATGCTCGATTTATTAAGACCTGAAAAAAGTGATCATTGACCCTCTACCCCTACAGTCAAGCTCTCCTAATCCATCGAAAAATCAAAGAGAATTAAAGTACAGAATCTCACCTTCTGATAAAATGATCTTGAGGCCTCACGAAAAGAGGGGGAACCCATCACGATTTTAAGCAAACATTAGCTCTCCAATTGGTCATTGCCTTGTGTCAAATTGTCACCTTAACAAAGTGGCACGGGCTTTGGTTAAGCTAGGATGCATTCATTAAGACCAAAAAACGAGTAACGATATGGAAACGGGTAACATCGATATTCAGACGCAGAATATTTTTCCCATCATCAAGAAATTCCTCTATTCCGATCACGAAATCTTTCTCCGAGAACTGATCTCCAATGCAGTTGATGCCACGCAAAAGATGCGCAAATTGACAGATAAGGGCGAATACGATGGCGATTTAGGTGACATGACCATCCAGGTTTCAGCCGATAAAGAGCACAAAACAATTCAAGTCAGCGATAAGGGCATCGGCATGACAGCCGAGGAAGTCAAAGAATACATCAACCAGATTGCCTTTTCCAGCGCCCAGGAATTTTTGGAAAAGTACAAAGACGAGGATGACCCGAGCAAGCTCATTGGCCATTTCGGGCTCGGCTTTTATTCTGCGTTCATGGTGGCTGACAAAGTTGAGATCATCACGAAATCCTATACTGATGCACCTGCTGCCAAATGGGTGTGCAAGGGAACTAAGAAGAGACCGACTTTGCTGAGACGGAACGCGTCAAGCATCTGCTGGATAAGTATTGCAAGTTCATGCCCGAGCCCATTCAATTTGACGGGGAAGTGATCAACAATACGCAGCCGGCTTGGACCAAATCGCCCAACGAGCTAACTGACGATGATTACAAAAACTTTTACAAGGAACTTTATCCGGCTGCTGAAGACCCGCTTTTCTGGATCCACCTCAATGTTGATTTCCCGTTCCATCTCACCGGTATCCTGTATTTCCCAAAGCTGGGGAACCAGTCCGGCTACGAGATGCAGAAAAACAAAATCCAGCTCTTTGTCAATCAGGTATTTGTCACCGATCAAGTCGATCAGATCGTCCCTGAATTCCTGATGCTGCTCCACGGTGTGATCGATTCACCGGATATTCCGCTGAACGTCTCCCGCAGCTACCTGCAAAGTGATAAGAACGTGAAGAAGATCAGCAGCCACATCACCAAGAAAGTGGCCGATAAGCTGCAGGAGCTTTTCAATAACGACAGGATAGACTTTGAACAGAAATGGGACGATATCAACGTGTTTGTGAAGTACGGCATGCTCAGTGACGATAAGTTCTACGAAAAGGCCCATGATTTCTGTCTTGTACAGAGCATTGATGGCACCTACTACACGTTCGATGAATACAAGAACTACGTCAAAGAGAACCAGACCAACAAGGACGAGAAGATCGTGTTCGTCTACACGAACAGCAAAGAGGACCAGGACAGCTACATCAAAAATGTCAAGGAATACGGCTACGATGTCCTGAAGTTGGATACGGTCATCGACAGCCACTTCCTCAGTCAAATGGAGCAGAAACTGGAGGATGTGTCATTTGTACGGGTTGATGGGGATACAATCGAACTTGACGGATGACCAGCAGAAGAAAGTAAAAACCCTCTTTGAGGAAGAAGCAAACGATCCGATGGTAACCATTGACTTAAAACCGCTTTCCGAAAACGACAAGCCGGTTTACATCACCAAGCCGGAGATGATGCGCAGGATGAAGGATATGGCACACTTAAGTGGCGGGAACCCCATGGGCGATATGCCCGAGCAGTACAACCTGGTTGTCAATACGAACCACCCTGTGACTCAAAAGTTGGTGGGCAAAATGCGCAATGAGAACAAGAAGAAGCTGGCTCATCAGCTCTACGACCTTGCCCTTCTGTCGCAAAATATGCTCAAGGGCGAGAAACTCACGGAATTTGTGGACAGGAGCGTGGACTTGATGAAGGAGTGATTAAGATCAGGCCAACGTTCAAGTGCTCGTCAATGGCGTTATTTCTTCCGATTACCATCGGAAGGAACAAAGGGTTTGGCTAACTGGGATGCGTGACTGAGAAATCTCCAACATCTATTGAACAAAATTTGCATCAAAGTATGGAGCTTTCTCCCCCTTCCAACGCCACCGACCACCAACGGGGTCGAAATGACGGCTATATTTCTAGCAAAGTGTTATTTCTCCCAGTTGCCATAGAAGGGAGCGAATGCTTGCTATTGCAAGAAGGTTTAATAACTGAAAAATCTTCAACAAATACTCAATCATAGGTCATCATGGCAAAGAGATTTCTGTTCCTCACATACAATCTCAACCACTGCTTAGATTTCGCTGCTGTTGTGCGGATAATCTGTTACGTGGATGGGATAAACAGGAATGAATTTATGCCGGAGAATCTCTATAAAAGTTGCCAGAGATCTTGACATTCATCTTTTAAAAGTTAATTCTGTAATTCGATGGACCAAATATTATATCTCCCCTCTTCATTTCCACGTTGCGAGACAAAATAAATCGTTTTGTTGTTCTTTCCCCATGATGGAGAATTGTCATGGCCTCCATGGAACGTTAACTGCGTTAAATTCGTACCATTAATTTTTATCCTGTATAAATCAAGGTTACGGGGCCTATCTTCTTCACGTGGAGAAGTTCCAACTATCAAGAGATATTCCCCATTCGGGGATACTTTAGGTGTAGAGAAGCCTTTTTTATCATCACTGAGAATAATCGATTCCTTACCAGTTTCTAAATCAATTGACCAAATTTCCGTGTTTTCTGTCTCTTTATTAAATCTTGTAACGTACAATTTACTTCCATCAGGCGATACATCAGGTTGGCTTCCCTCTGCTATTTGAGTTAACATACCGGTTTTTATATTATAGGACCAGATATAATTTTTCAGACGTGAAGAGGATTTTTCAAAATATATTTTTTTATCATCAGGCGCAAAGACAGGATTTCGTTCCTCAGCAGGGCTTTGTGTAATTTGTCTGATAGCAGCCCCTTTTGTTGCATTAATGGTAAAAATATCCCAGGTTTTACTGTAATAATCGACAAATGCGATATCCTCCCCATCAGATGAAAAAGCCACACCATCTACATCAGTTCGAAATGTACGCTGGGTGGTTGTTTGGCCTTTTTCTACATTTTTAATAAACACATTTTTCTTATTGTTTTTCTTTCCCACGAATGCAATTCTTTTAGCACTTTTGGAATAGTCAATACTACTTGCCCCACTCCAAACAAGTCCTTCATCAAGTTCTTCTTCAAGGTCCATTACAATATTTCCTAAAACAACATCTTTTCGATCTGTTATTTTGTGAAACTTCATACCACCTTCTTCCGGGACAGTTGTAATCGAATAGTCATAACTGCATGAACTAAGAATAAACAATAGTATTATGAAAATTAAGCCGTTAATCGAATTTTTACGCATTTTCATTTATAAGAATTTTAAATCCAATAATATAGTTGAGCTTCGATACTTATTCATTACCCTATTTTGGTGGTTTGGACATAAATGAACTGCTAACTTAAGAAGATACCTAAACAACTCCAAATATTTTTTAAAAAATGCTTTTGTACTGTTGGTTGTGCATTATTTGTATGCATTGATCATTAAATGTATGTGCTCCTCAAAAATTGTTTTGTCTGTTATGGGTAATAATGATGCGTAAAAATAGTTATTATGCTTCATGTCGGGAGAGTGAAGCTCTTTTTTAGGTAATTATTCCTGAGAATCGCATCTCGTTTTGAGCCATATTTGCATTCCAGCAAGGAGCTTTCTCCCCCTTCCAACGCCACCAACCACCAACGGGGTCGAAATGACCGCCTTTTGTAATAAATTGCTTTTCCACTAGCAAGGAATCCATTCAGCCTGTTACCTTTGATCGTGATTCTTCTTCACTCTGACAGTACCTGAATGGCTTCACCCACTACGCCACAAACGACTGACCGGTATGCAGATGTCATCTACCCGGTCAATTGGTAATTGTGCAATTCGGCCAAAAGCGGTTTTATGCCGGCCTTGTGAGGCAGCTCCACAATGAGGAACCAGTTACTCATGCTGCCAAAACCATCCAGTCCATCCACGAACAAGAGGCAATTGTCACGGAACAGGAATTCCAACTATGGGAATGGATAGCGCAGTATTACATCACCACCGTTGGCGAGGTCATGCATGCGGCTCTGCCCTCAGCTTTCAGGTTTGGCAGTGAGACAAAGGTGCTGCTCAAAGCGTTTGATGAAGAGCCGCGCAATTACACCGATGATGAATACATTGTCGCGGAAGCATTATCATCTGCCGGAGAGTTGAGTATCAAAGAGCTCCAGGAACTGCTCGGCAAAAAGACCGTCTACCCAATACTGCGCTCGCTCCTGTACAAGGGCGTAGCTGGTGTTAAAGAGGAAATGCAGGGCAGCTACTCGCCCCGCTACGAGAGCCATCTTAAGTTGGCTGATGCTGTGCCGGAAGATGAACAAGCCCTTCAACAGCAAGTCGATGGGCTGGCTAATGCGCCCAGGCAGCAGCAATTGTTCCGGGCCTTTCTCAAGAAGCGGCAAGAGCAGGAGCAGCCCCTCATTCACAAAGTGAAACTGCAAAAGGAAACGGATGTCGATGCGGCCACAGTCCGGAAAGTCATCGATAAAGGGTTACTGGAAGAAGTGGAAGTGGAGGTGGGGCGCATGCATGAATACACAGGTGAGCGGCTAACCTCCCCTACCCTGACCGAACGGCAACATGAAGCGTTTCAAGCCATTCGGCAGCACTATCACCAAAAGGATATCGTGCTGCTTCATGGCGTCACAAGCAGCGGCAAGACGGAAATTTACATCAAACTCATCGAAGAGGCCATCGAGAATGGCGGACGAGCATTGTAGTAGCTTTCAAGGGAAGGGGTAGCCGTGCCGAGCATGACTTTTGCACCTGTTTTGACGCCCCTGTAGATGG
>PXTV01000194.1:0-2430 GCA_003022985.1 Bacteroidetes bacterium SW_11_45_7
ACTGATGAAGATATCAGCACCCTGGTATTGGATCACGTTGGAAACGATTACCGTATCACCACCATCAAAAGTGGTATCATATGCGTAAGGTGTAACGGCAAAATCATGCGATTCGGTGGACCCAAAGACAATCAATTCGTTTTGGGAATTTACCACCATGCTTTGGGGCTGATCGTTGAGCGAGCCCCCAAGATATGTGGAGTATATTCTTGTAGAACCATCGGGTGTGTACTTAGTGATAGCGGCATCTGTGCCTGATCGGTAATCAAATGGATCTGGATTTCCCCCTGCAAATGAAGTTTGAAACGCACCAGTTGTGGTTGGATAGCCAGGGTTGAAAGCGATGCCTCCCGAATAGCCATGCCCTAACGTGTCATATGTGGCTGTGTAGCCCCAGTTATCGGCAGTAGAGCCGGTATATGTTGAGAAAACCAGCACAGGGTCGATAATGAGAGGCTCGGACTTGTCATAACCATCCGGAAATGCAAACGAGACGCGATTGCTGTCCAGAGCAAAGCGGCATGGAACTTTCACTTCCTGCCCGTCAATCATTTGGTAGGCGTAGGGCTCTTTTTCGGTGATATGATTGACAGACGTTTGTAACTGAAGTTGCCCCTCTTTGAGCTGGATGTCACTCAGCCCTTTGTAGACCATTTCAATATTTGCAGGTTTCTCGCCCGGTTCCACTGTAAAGGTGTATTTGAGATGCTCGCCTTGCCCTTGTAAGTTAAGATCGATTCCTGTATAAAAATCTCTATATGTGACTTCTCGATAGGATTTTACATGCGTGGCCCAACGAGAGGTGTCTTTACCGATAAAGAAATTTTCATAGTCAGAAAAAGGGCGGTGGGCTGAGTTTGAAGGATTTTGGTTGGAGCCGGGGAATGTTACCTGAAATGCGTGACTGCTTAACTTTGGCTCTTCCTCTTTGTGGCTTTTAGCATCATCGCTTTGATGCCCATGAATGCGGTTCAGATCCTCCCATTCGTGAAAGAGGTAGGTGAGTTTGTTCTCTTCCATGAAGAGGCGGCCGTTCCTGAAATCGAGTGTATATTGTACATGGGAGGGCCACTGTCCTTTGTTTTCAGTGAAGCGGGCGTGGGAGTCTGCCTGGCGGAATTGTTCTGTAGTAGCTGTTGCTGCATTGTTACCGTATAGGAATATGGTAACGAATAAGCACAGAGTCAGCACTCGTTGAAACGTAATCAAAAGATGGGTTTGATGTGTCATTGATTGGGATAATCCTTTCGAAGTACTTTGAAGTTTGTGGCCAAAATGATGTAAGCGTTAAATATAACGAAAAACGAGTTGCTCTCAAACTTAAAGGGGAATTCCATAATTAATGAAGGAAGCAGAAACCTGGATAGATATGAATTCCATTGATCAGCTCCTTGTTATAATTTCAATGCATAGTTACATACTTTTTTTAGGTATAATGGTTGCTCGCTGTTCACGAATCCATCGGTATTGAAACAATAACCGTTCAGAAAAACAGAATTGGAGGTTATTTTTAATTTACGTCTCTATTGATTTCTTAATAACTTCAATAGAAAAGGATATGTTTTATGCGTATTGTGTTGATCATCTTACTTGGTCTCATCACAGGTCTTAATGCTGCCGGGCAGATAACAATCACCCAGTCCGACATGCCCGATGAGAGGGATACCTTTCGCTATAGCAATGCCAGCAGTTTTCTTCCTGTTGATTATAGTGCTACAGGTGCAGGGCATACCTGGGATTTCACAAATCTTAACGAAACCGGGCAATATGTGGACACGTTCTTGAGTGTTCTGAATACGCCTTTACAATATCAACCCGTTTTCAATCAGCCCTTTGATCCGGATAAGGCAACACTTGCCCAACATGATGATAATTTAACCTTTGGTCCCGTCCAGGCAGAAGACGTGTACTATTATTATACGGAAAAAAGCGATCGGTTCCGGATCAAAGGGTTTGGGGCAAGGATAAATGGAGCGCCTACACCGGTTGAATATAATTCACCTGATGTACTGTACGAGTTCCCTCTAACCTATCAGGATCAATATGCATCATCAGCTTCTTTTGAGCTGAATGTGCCCAATTACGCGTTGATTGGCCGTACGGTTGACAGAAGTTGCGAAGTAACAGGCTGGGGAACGCTTATTACACCAATGGATTCCTTTCAGGCGATCAAGCTCCGTTGCGAGGTTGAAAGAAGTGATACCATTTTTGTGCAAGACGCTGCCCAGGGGGTTACGTTTGATCAACCAAAAGAGGTGCATTACAAATGGTTGGCCAAAGATGAAGGAGTGCCGGTGCTTCAGATTCATACCACACAAGTGGTTAGCGGAACGGAGATTGTCAATGATATTTTTTACCGTGACACGCTCGCTACACCCGATCCTCCTGTTGACACAACAGATACCTCAACTACAGTCCAACATCAGAGGA
>PXTV01000194.1:2532-3374 GCA_003022985.1 Bacteroidetes bacterium SW_11_45_7
TCCTGAACCGAACCGTAAACTGACTGTCCGGTATCGGCTTGCCAATCATTCCGATGTGTCACTAACCATTGTTGATCTGAAAGGCCGCACCATTCATAGCAAGCGGTTTCAAGACCAAGCAAGTGGCTGGCAACAACACCAGGTTCAACTCGACAAGCAGCAAGTCAATCCGGGCATGTATTTTTTGCAAGTTCGCGGTGATCAATTCAGTGGATACAAACGGTTCCTGCTTCAAGAATAGCTCAATTTCAAAGCACTCCCTTTCTCATCTATTATCTTCACTTTTCCTGGCAATGTCATTGGGAACACAAATTACTTCCAGACAAGTCTAACAGAAAGAAAAGACGGTGTAGCGTTGAGATTGCTGAAAAATCATTAGGTTTGAAATCACACAATTTTCCCAATATGATGAGACCGATCTTTCTGACCGTCCTCCTCGTTCTAACGGTTTTGATGAGTAATGCACAAGTCCGCATTGGCCCCAAAGTAGGTGGTAACCTGACCAATTTTGTTGGTGACCAGGAACAATTCTACACGGAAAACTCGAATTACAAATTCGGGTTTAATGGCGGCTTTGTTGCAAACTTTCCCATCCTCAAATTTTTATCCGTACAAACCGAATTTCAGTATTCGCAACACGGAGCTGTACTGAATGCTGAAAAAGATTTCGGTGTTTCTGTAGGTAATATCAATTTCAATTTTGGGGAGAACTGGGATGTGAGAACGGATATGCACTATCTTCAACGGGATTGTTAAGAAAGTATAGTTTTACTATCTTTGTAGCAGCTCAAACTTAAAACTTGTCATATGGAATGCTGCCCAAAGTGCAAAAGTACCAACTT
>PXTV01000195.1 GCA_003022985.1 Bacteroidetes bacterium SW_11_45_7
CCTGTTTCCCAGGGCTTGCGGCCGGAAACATCAAGGCACTCGGGCAGCTCTACCTGGTTGATAACCATGCGCCTCGAGATATAAGGGAAGTCGAATTCCTTGCTATTGTGGCCACATAAGAAGGTATTGGATGAGGGGAAATGGCTCATCAGCAATTCACCAAAGCGCTGGAGCAAATCTTTTTCATCATCACCGTAATAGGAGGTGACTCTGAAGTGGTATTCGTCATCTTCCTTTCTGAAAAAACCGGCCGAGATGCAGACGATCTTGCCAAATTCGGAATAAATGCCGGCTCGCTCAAACATTTCCCCGGGTGGTTTATCCTCCTTTTCGAATTTGCTCAAACGATCGCTTTTCTCCGTCCACAATTCCTGCATACGTGGCGATAATTCCTGAAATGAAGAGACGATAGGCACCGTTTCAATATCCAATACCAGGGTTTTCTCGAGCGTAACGTGTTTTATGAGGTCCATTGATCTATCGAATTTGCGAGATCAAGATAAGGGATTTATTGAATGGCAACAAGCATTAAGAAATCGCTCTTCCATTGATCCGATTGGATTCCGGAATCAATACCCCCTGATAAGCCCACCAATAGCTACCCCTTCTTTAATTCATAAGTGACCTGGCTAAAAATGGCGAGTACGCGGTTGTGCTTTTCTTTAGTGATTTGTAAACCCAATTCCTGAAACAATGCACGCCATTCAGCATCTGTCTTGTTCGTGTGAGGATGGCCGCGAAACTCAAGGTTCACAAGACGATCCATTCCATAAGTGAGCCACTTTTGGATCTTGTTGCTGTATACATCCTCCATCACAATAATCCGTTTACCAACTCGCTTTGATTCGCGCAGGATTGTTTCAGGGTCTGTTGTATGATGAAGCACAGTGAGTAACATGACAGTGTCAAAAGCCTCATCACTGAAAGGAATATGGTTGCCGTCATAGATGACAGGTTGAATTTGAGGGATTCCACTTCTGTTTTTGACATCGATCGTTGTCACATCCACCCCTCGCTTGTAAAGTTTATAGGCCACGCCCCCATTGCCTGTCCCAACATCCAGCACTTGCTCATCCAGGGAGAACCATCCTTTAAGGCGTTTTACTTTCAAGCCCGCTCTCAGGTTGATCCACCATGTTCTAATTGCCCGCCACCATCGCTCCCGGTTTAAAACATCGCCAATAAAGGCGCTTATAACCAATGCATACTCGATCCCCACAACCCATAAGTTTTCTTCATAGGGGACTGATTGATACGTAATGTAGGTAAAGGGAATCAATACAGCCCAGACAACAGGAAAACGGAACTCCGTAAAGACGCCAAACGCAATGAGGGGTACAATGTACCAGGGATGGACAGTGGTACCAAGGAATAGGTATAAGCTCAAGGCGAATAGAGACAATCGGAAAAAGGACTGAATGGAATACCTGCGGTCAAAAATGGCCATCATGAAAATGCCCGGTGCTGTTATACCGGCCAGTGTACTACCTACGACTTCGATCAGGTTATAGCCGTAGAACTCGTTCATTATCCACCTCACAAGGTAAAAGATGCTCCCGTTGAACTCGAAATGCTGAAAATATAGAGAGAGACTTGACAAAAAATTCGGAAGGAATGCAGGTGTATAAAAAGGAATGAATAACACCACCAGTGTAATAGCCATCACAAGACCATACTGGAGAAATTTTCCCCAATAGAGCCGTCTTATCAAAAAAGGAAGGAACATAAGCGGCCATAACTTTGCCCCTACTGCCAGGGCAAAAGCAACAGCTGATGAGAGGTACAACCTGCGCAAAATAAGATAGCTGGCCAACATCATGAAAAAGATCATAAGTGCTTCAAAATGAAGATTGCCCGTCAATTCAATGATGACCAGTGGATTGAGGGCATAGAGCAGGATGTATTTTCTGGGAAGGCGGAAGTACCACGCGAGGCGCATCATAAAAAACAATGTGCCCGCTTCAGCAAGAAAAATAACGCTCTTCATGATCACAACACTTCCCCACAAGCTATTAGGGGCAATAAAAGCAGCCAACCAGAAAATGTATTGTGTAACAGGAGGGTAAACCGAATAATAATCGGCAGAATTCATGGCCTCATAAGCTCGTCTGGCTTCTTCGGTTACAAGCCCCGGGTTCCGGGTCACTATATCGCTTGGCAGATAGGCAAAAGGATTAATGTTTTCCGTCATCAACCAGCCATCCCAAAAAAACCGGTAGAAATCATCACTGAGCGCTGGCAAACAAAAAAGCAATGCCAACCGGAAGAGTAGTGAGGCATAGAGGGTGAGGACAACTTCAGGGCCCGTGCGCACCATGTTGTACGCCAACCCAAAAAGGATAAACAGGGTACTGTAAAGGGCAATGAGCTGGGGAAAATAAGAATGTAAGCTGCCAGCGAAAGGAAATAAAGTATCAAAAGGCGGGTATTGAAAAACCGCCTCAACCATTGATACTTAAGCTGGGGAAAACCTGGCATGCTTTACTGAAAAATAGAAAATGCTACTAAAACCAACAATCAACATCATATGAAAGGGAATCAGGCCGTAATCACCCATTGCAATTCCGGATGCCAGCGCAAATAAAAAGTACAATACCAAAAGGCCCTCAAGAAATACAATGCCACCCAATTTGGCTTTTACGTACTGTTTCCCTTGCCACGAGTCCTTCAAAGAGCGAATATTGAACTTGGGGGTGCGTATAAAAGGAGTTGTCCGGCCAAGCCACCCTTGAAGGACCGCTAAGGCATTATGGAGCGATAGCCCCATTGTTAAGGACAGAAAGAAAAGAAAATTATAGGAAAAGACAATTATTCCTTTTACGTTTTTCTTCCTTTCGCGGAAATAAGCTACATAGTAAAATACTCCTATGACCAAAAAGCTAATAATAAAAAGCGAGCTTATGGAAAAGAACATCTCGTATTGACCCGTGTTTTTGATGAAAAGAGCAGGCACACTAAGAAAAGCAGTCAGGAAAATGAAGATATAAATGGAGCTATTCACAAGATGGAAAAAGGCGTTCATTTTGACGCCAAGGGAGCATTTGGACCGTGCTATTGCCGGTAAAACTTTTCGGGCCACTTCTGCCGCCCCTTTATTCCACCTGTATTGCTGGGAGCGGATGGCATTCATTTGAGCCGGCAATTCTGCCGGTGCGTCTACAACTTCTACAAAGTGGAATTGCCATCCTTTCAGTTGTGCCCTGTAGCTAAGGTCCAGGTCTTCTGTGAGTGTGTCGTGCTGCCAGCCGCCTGCATCCTGAACACAGTCTTTACGCCATATACCGGCCGTACCGTTAAAGTTGATAAAATAACCGCCAGCGTTTCGCCCTTTCTGTTCTAC
>PXTV01000196.1:0-1072 GCA_003022985.1 Bacteroidetes bacterium SW_11_45_7
CATGACTGGAGTCGGCACAGCCGGTAGAGTCATAGACAATGGTCACCTCAACATTGTAGTTTCCCCGGGAGTTGTAAGTATGAGTTGTGGTATTGCTCTGTGTTTCATCTGTAGTTCCATCGCCAAAGTCCCAGAGCCACTTCTTGGCAGAGGAGGGGTTGGTTTGCTCCACAAATGTTTGTGAACTGCCGGGACATGCGGTATCCGGTATGGACAAATCTGCTTGAGGGGCGGGACGCACAAATATTTGGGATGTATTAGTAATCAACGTGTCGCAATAAAAGGCTTTGAGCATAAGATCAGCCCCGGGCAGACTTACATCATTGTGCCACTCCACTTCAATGTTCTGCTTGCTTTTACCGGATACAATACTCCCGAAACGATTGGGCTCTAATGACCATTCATAGCGATCTGCAGCGAAATTAGCGGTGTAGTTAGAAAAGCTGTTGATACAAACAGTGTCGGGCCCGCTTATGGTTAAGCTGTCTGCTGTTAACTTATCAATGTTCCAATCGAGAGTGTCGGATACGCAATGTGGCTCAGCGTTAGTTACCTGTAATAGGTCGATGGCATAAGGACCTGTTGCATCCCATTGAATGGTAACATTTGAGCCACTTGTTGTTGCCGGTGTGCCCCCGGTTACCTCCCAACGGAGGAAGTAGTCACCACTGCTCACACTTGCACTATATTGGTAGCTGCGACCGGGGCAAATTTCATTTGGTCCACTTATGTTATCGGGTTTAGGTGGCCGGGAAGAAATATCCACAAAAATGGATTCTTCTTCGTTGCAGTAATCATTATCGGTATGGGTGGCTTGTACCTCGTAGGAGCCGGCTGAACTGAATGTGTAGTTAAAGGTGGCTCCGCTATTGACAGGGCCTGCAATTACATTGCCATTATCGTCTATAACGCGCCACTCATATTGTGTTGATGGATTTTGGGTGGCATTATAAGTGAGCTGGTTGCCAACACAACCTTTGTCAGGTCCGCTAATGGCAAATGTGTCGCGCAGTTGGACAATTAATGTATCATCGAAACCACAATTGAGCGGATCATTATGGTAATTGACGGT
>PXTV01000196.1:1268-5658 GCA_003022985.1 Bacteroidetes bacterium SW_11_45_7
CATCACACTCAGCTTCAAGTGTTATGACGCCATATCCTGCAGAAGGAGCGCCCCAATCAACAGTAACTGAGGAACGATTTTGCCCATGAATAATAGTACCACCGGTAGCTGACCAATTGTAATTATTGCAATCAGCGGAAGTTGTATATGTTGCAGTATCATTCTCGCAAATAGTAGAAATACAGGTAATATCAGGAGCAACTAATGGGTCAACCACAACTGTTATTTGAGAAGTATCCTTGCAACCGCATTCATTGGTCACTATCTGGTTAACATGAAAGGTGCCGGCATCATCATATGTATGTTTGGGATTTCGTAAAGCCGATGTGTTGCCGTCACCAAAATCCCAGAAAACATCTTTTACACCGGATTGATCAAAGAAGTAAACAGTTTGTTCTTTGCAGACGTTAAGGGTGCCTGCAGTGGCGCTTGGTTGTGTGGTAAAACCGGCATCAGGGCTCTCAATGACTTCTAGACAAAGCTTTGCTTCTCCCTCGCAACCATTTGAATCTGTTTCTATGACCTTGACCAGACCACTTCCTACATCACCCCAGTGAACGGTAACCTGATTGCCATTTTCGGTATATGAACGCGCCCCGTTGACAATCCAGTCATACGAACTCCCCCCATTTAAAGGGGCAGTATATGTTACTGTAGAGGAATCACATACCACCCAACAACTATCATCAACAAATGAATCATTTGGATCTACATACTCCGACCGAATCGGCTTTTTACAAACAGTTCTGAAATCTGTATTAATAATGGGATCAGGAGTCGCTACGATTGTTACCGCTACACTATCTTCATTTTTGACAGCACCAGTAGAATCCTTGATGGTCAAATAAACTTTACCGGAACCCGCATTAGGCCAAAGGATGTCTACTTCTGTAGCAAATTGCTGCTGTATAACTCCATTTTGAACATCCCATTCGAGGAAACAATCATCGGGATTTCCTGATAGTATGTTTTCGGAATAACTGACAACCTCCCCTTCACAGACAATAGTGTCTCCGCCTATATTAGGAATGGTAGCATCATTTGGATTTTGGGAGCTTGTAGCTAATGAAATGGTGCAAAGGAAAGTCCCTATGACAAATAATTTGAGAAACACATTGTCTTGGGTGTGAGCCGGGATGAAAGAAGTGGGTCTCATAAAACCCGTTATTTGCCATCGTTAATGAAAAACATTATTGTAGAGAATCACTTCGAAAGTTATGGTTTTAATTTGAATTGACCAAATTAAACCCAAAAAAATTTTTCCGCATACGTAAAAATACTTAGCTGTGTGTTCCGATTAAAACCCTGTCTGATTCCACCACTGCCAAATATTCCGGGCCTATTCATTCATCGGTAACACGGTTGAAAAAAAATTCCTGAGAGGTTGGTCTACGTAGTAATGCGTAGATCGAGAAGCAATATGGTACAGCTAGTAAGCTAAAGCATATGCGCGATTTTTCCTCAAAATCCGGGTTTTTTAAGCGCTTCCCGATGAAAACCATCGGGAAAAAACTGAACAATCGCTTTTTCCCTGCCTGCCGGCAGGCAGGGAAAAAGACGCGGATACGGGTCTGCACAAATAATTCTGCGAGTGATCAGCGGTGATCAGCGGGAAAAACAGAGCAATCGCTGAAGGCCGCAAAGGGGATTTTTACCTGTTTAGTAAGCATCTCTCAGGATACGCAGCGTCTTCTCCCGTTAGCACGTATCGGGAAGTGGTTTCATTTTGAGACCCCCGGATTTTTGGAAATAGAATGATATGGTTAAATGTCGCTTGCCAAATGTGGTTAACACAGCATTTTGTTGTTCATTCAAACCAAGACCTGAGAAGGTTATGATAATGAATAAAATTTATCCACTACCCCGAATCTTGCATTTTAGCATATCTACACCCTTCATCTCTCTCGCTTAAGGCGAGAGGGACACCAGCCACCTCCTTGCGAATAATTTTGGTCAAACATCTATTTCTGTCCCTTTGGAGGGACCACAGGTATGCCTCGCCTCAGGCGAGGGTGGATTGTCATACCCGTTTGCCCAAAATCATGTGGGTTTTGCATTCACGCTTGTGATAGCCGACCTTTAGCTTGGGATCTGCAAATTTCCACCAAACGCACTTTCAATCAAATTCAAACAAACGACCATCCCATTTTATCCATGCTTTTTGCTATAGTTATTGGACTGGCGCTAACTTCTTGCTCAGGCCAATCAGCGAATGATGAGGGAAAAGCGGCAAAAGATGGACAAACTGCTAATGAGCAATCCGAAGGCAGCAAAACAAGTCAACAACAAGACGATTTAACCATTGAAGAATTTGCTGATGCCGCTGAACAATACATCCGGAAGAAAACCGAGGAGCAAGGCGGCTATTTCAAAGTAAAGGATGAAAAACAAGGCAAGACCTTGAAACTTACACTGGACAAAGTCCACCGCAAACGCTTATCTCACTTAGGGGATAACAAGTACTTCGTTTGCGCTGACTTTAAGGGTCAAGATGGCAACCTTTACGATATCGACATCTTTATGAAGGGAACGAACAAGGACAACCTTGAGCCTACCAAAAAGCCAATGGTGCACAAGGTAAATGGCAATGAGCGCTTTACATGGTATGAAGAAGATGGCATCTGGAAAAGGAGAATGAAAGATAAGAAGAAAGGCAGTGAACATCCTGATGGGGGAGATCATGAGCACCCTAATGAAGAACATCCAAGCAATGAGCATCCCAATGAAGAACACCCCAACTAATCAGCTTTCAAATCGCTCAATTCAAACCGTGATCACTTTGCTGATCGCGGTTTTTTTCTTGACTGCAAGTCAATATGGGCAAGCTTTTGTACCTGAGTACGGGCAAGATACTGAGGATGAACGTTCCTTCAAATTCACCTATCACGCTTCTATCAACGATATTCCGGACAGCGCTAATTCAGTGCAGGCGTTTATTCCTGTGCCGCAATCCGGCAAACACCAGACGATTGACAACCTTGATGTGAGATGTGATTACGACTACTTATTTGTTAGAGATAAGGCCTTTGGTAATAAAATGTTGATGATACAGCTCAACAGCCAAAGTTTACCTGATACGATTCCCGTTACACTCTCTTTTGACGTGCAACGGCAAGCCGTCAGGAATTCTGAAGATTACATAACAGATATCAATGACCGTAGCAGGTATTTGCAACCGGACAGTTTGATTCCTCATGACGAGCAAATCATAGCTGAAGCAGAAAAAGTGACCGAAGCTGGTATGGCGAAAAGCCAGATGACAAAATCCTTTTACGACCGGCTCATAGGCACTATGGAATACGACAAAAGCGGCCGGGGATGGGGGCGCGGTGATGCATTATTCGCTTGCAATAAACGAGAAGGAAACTGCACCGATTTTCATTCCTTGTTTATCGGGATGAGCAGAGTCAGGGACATCCCGGCTCGTTTTGCCATCGGCTTCCCGATCCCACCTGATCAAAAGAAGGGCACGATAGGTGGTTACCACTGCTGGGCTTCCTTTTATCAATCCGGCAAAGGATGGGTGCCGGTAGATATCTCTGAGGCATGGAAACACCGGGATCGAAAACAGTTTTACTATGGTGCCCTTGATGCTGATCGCGTGCTTTTTACCAGAGGTCGTGATATTCCCCTACCCGTAGAAGAAGGGCAAGATGTTCAACTCAATTATTTCATCTATCCCCATGTCAGAGTGAACGGTCAATCCTATGATAATGTCACAACGGAGTTTACGTTTCGCGATTTATAACGGCTCTGTCTAACGTAATTGCATCGCACATCCCTCTATAGTGCGAACTGTATTGCATGAACAAGTGTTCATGTCTTTCCAGAAATCGATGTTATGATACCCAAAATGGTTCTTCAATTGCTGAGCAGTAGTTATTGGGAAATATTTATTTCATCCTATTCCAACTACGCCCATTCGCTCTGGCGTCAGATAACCTTCCGGTCGGAGCCGTGGTATTACAACTATTTCTGGATGCTCACCATCGTTTCGGTGGTCTTCATTTTATTAGAAGTTTTCCGCCCTTGGCGTAAAAACCAGCCCCTGCTTCGCAAAGACTTCTGGCTCGATTTCTTCTACATGTACTTCAACTTTTTCCTGTTCAGCTTGCTGATCTACAAGGCAGGGGCCAACATTGTGGTTAATGCGTTCCGGGATGTACAGCAGTGGATAGGCCTTGACATTATTAGCTTTGTGGATGTAATGGGCTGGCCTGTCTTCCTGCAGTTAACTATCTTCTTTGTCCTGCGTGATTTTATCCAGTGGAACACGCACATTCTTTTACATAAAGTCCCGTTTCTCTGGAACTACCACAAAGTTCATCACAGTGTAAAAGAGATGGGCTTTGCCTCCCACCTTCGTTTTCATTGGATGGAGAACGTGGTT
>PXTV01000197.1 GCA_003022985.1 Bacteroidetes bacterium SW_11_45_7
ATCACTGTAAGCCCATCTTCCGACACGAGCTATGCTGTAACTGTCACCGATACCAATAACTGTACGGCCGCAGATACATTCGCAGTAACTGTAAGCGCTAACTCACAAACAACGGTTGACACGAGCATTTGTCAGGGTGAAAGCTACATGGCAGGTGGTCAGATGCAAACAACTGGCGGCACATACTACGATACCCTCAATACAACAAACGGTTGTGATAGTGTGGTCATGACAAACCTTAGCATCGATTCCATTCCTACAGCTGCTGCCAGCTCACCTGATACTGTTTGCCGTGATACAGAACTGTCATTCACAGATCAATCGAGCGGTAATCCTGTAAGTTGGTATTGGGATTTGGGGGATGGTGATACGGCCAGCCAACCTAATCCCAGCCATGTTTACAATGCAAGTGGCACTTATAAACCGCAACTCATTGTTACCAATGCTGCGGGTTGCGTGGATACAACATCGTTACAAATTGAAGTGGTGGCTATTCCCAAGGCAAAGTTTGTAGCAAATAATGTGTGTGAAGGAGATACAACAACACTTACCGATCAAAGTACCGGTAATATCACAACATCTACATGGGATCTTGGCAATGGAACTACAGATTCAGGCAACGTAGTCCATGTCCAATATAACGCTGCGGGCTCATATCCGGTTATCCATAGTGTCGCCAATGCTGCCGGATGTGTTGATACATTATTAAAAGCTGTTCTTGTGGATGAGGTGCCGCAAGCGGGATTTCAACCCAAAAACGCTTGTTTAGGTGAATCGATATCGTTTGATGCCGGCAATGGAGGAGCTGATAATTACTATTGGCAATGGGGTGATGACGCGGAAGCACAAGGTCAAACAGCATCCCACACCTACGGCAGCTCTGGCCAATACGAAGTTGAATTAGTGGCAGAAAGCCAGGCTGGTTGCCGTGATAGCGCCACAAATCCCGTTACCATCTACGCACAACCAGATGTGAATGCAGGTACAGATAAAACCATCAAAAAAGGTGAAACCGTAGAGCTCGCTGCAACCGGTGGCGCCACCTATCAATGGACGCCAGCTGAAGGGCTCAGCAGTCCCCGGCAGCCGACCACCCAAGCGTCTCCGGATGAAAGCACCACATATGTCGTGAATACCACTGATACAAACGGGTGTCAAGATACCGACTCGGTTTTTGTAGAAGTAGAGCCAATCGATGGAAAAATCGCAGTTCCCAATGCGTTTAGTCCCAATGACGATGGTCTTAATGACACGTTTAAGCCGTTGGCTAAAGGGCTTAAAGATTATAACCTTCTCATCTTTAATCGCTGGGGAGAGAAGGTGTTCGCATCCCACTCGCTCGCCAATGGTTGGGACGGCACCTATAAAGGAAAGCAACAAACGCCCGGCACTTATGTGTACACGATCTACGCCACTTTTGAGGATGGCACCTCCAAAAATTTATCAGGAAGCGTGACGTTGGTGCGCTGAGTAGGTCTCGTTAGTTCGTTGCTGATCATTACTGACCACGATCTAAGACGGCTTTCAGTAGTATAAGAACATGAAATCGTTAGATGTTGGCTCAAACCATTTTTCATCTTTACAAGATATTTGTGCCTTTCAAAAATAGATTATGGCTAACAAGCCCCTACCAAGTATCCCTGCCAATTCAAGTGCTTATGGGGACTGAGGATCCTGTGTGATTCATGCCTGTGATGTCAGGCACATATCAGAATAAAAAAACGTTCAATGAAGGGTCGGCTATGTAAAGCCAAAACTGATGATCATGACAATCTTTTTCGTAAGCTGATCACCGATAACATGTGCGTTCGCGTAGTAGTTAAAAAGCCTTTCAAAATTGTTCTTTCGATGATCAAGGCATATTACTTAACTTGAAGCATTCCAATAAATTTGCTAGTAAGCTGAATTCAACAATTCCATGTCCTTATGAAAATCTTCGATATTCTTTCACGTATCCCCTTCTTGAGAAGTTATGCCTCCAAGTTTTTGCTCGTGGCATTTCTTGGCACTCATGTGCCCTTAATCGGCATCGTGTTCTTGATCCTTTTTGGTGAATCTGATAAGCTTTCGCCACTGACGGTGCTGTTGATGATGTTGGTCTTTACAATAGTAGGGGCAGCAGCTACTTTGGCCACCCTTCATTATCTCCTGGAGCCGGTGCGTTTGGTGTCAGGAAGTTTGCGCCACTTCATTCAAAACGGGAAGCCACCCGAGCTTCCTGTGCATTACCAGGATGAGGTTGGGCAATTGATAAAGGATACGCAGATGACGCTCAAAACCCAAAGTCGACTTCTCCGGGAGCAGAAGGACCTGATGTCGGTAATTGCTCACGATATCAGAAGTCCGTCACTATATCAGAAGTCCGGCCAGTACAGCGCTTTCCATCAACAACATTATCCGGCAAAAAACCGACAAGAAAGAAGTTGTCGAGGCGAGCGATCACCTCAAATCCCTTGGCGAAAAACAGCTCCAAATGGCCGAGGACCTCCTGCAATCCCTGAAGGCGGATGAGCAATTAGGTCCTGGGCAGAAAGAAGAAGTGACCCTTGCCCCATTGATTGAAGAAAGTATTGCCATGTACCAAAACAGCATCGATGAAAAGGAGCTAAAGGTGGACGTTGATGTGCCAGACGACCTTACCATTCAAGTTCACAAGGGGCAATTCTCGCAGGTGATCACAAACCTGTTGAGCAATGCTGTGAAATTCAGCTACCAGGGCGGCACCAACCGCTTCAAGGCTAAGCGAGACGGCCATGCTGTGCATTTGTGGATCGAAGATGCGGGCACGGGCATTTCCAATGTAGATCAAAAGGAGCTGTTCAAGCGGTTTTCATCGTACCAAAAGAAAGGGACAAAGGGAGAAGCATCCACAGGCGTGGGCTTGTTTATCTGCAAGCGCATATTGGAACAGCATCACGGTGATATCGAAGCACATAGCGAAGGGGAAGACAAGGGCACAACCTTTCATATCACGTTATTGAGGAATTGATGGGGGCTATTTACTAACCGGATGACTATCTTTTGTCATGAACCGATCAGCTGGTTTTTACGCCCCGGCTCATGTCCCCGCCAACCAGCAACCCTGAGTAGTTGGTGAGGACACCAACTACGGCAA
>PXTV01000198.1 GCA_003022985.1 Bacteroidetes bacterium SW_11_45_7
CTCTTGCTCATCTTCCGGCAAATCCTTCTCCAATTCCTCGAGGTCGGGCTGCCCGGCATTCACCCAAGCGGTAAATATAAAGCTGCCGATGGTTTCAATTGCTTTGCGCATTCTGCGTTCCACCATGCCATTCAATGAATCGCTATAAGCTTTGGCATATTCCCTGGAAAAGGTCTTGACGGTACTTTGCCCTTTTTTGATGTAGGTGTATTGCTTGTCATCGGGAAATTTTTCCGAGAGCTGCCGTTCGAGTCGCAAAACGGAATCCTTTTTGGAATGGCTGGTCAATACTACATCCCAAATCCTTTCTAAGGGCTGTTCTACATAGCTCGCTTCACCCACAAAGTAATTGTAGTCATCACCGAATAACTCGGGCAGCCGTGATTCCCATAAGCCGTGGATCCCATCCTGACCGGTTAATTGGCCATCGTAGTTAACAGTGGTGTGTAAAGGAACATGGGCGTCTGCAATGTAGTGGCCAATATCTGCTGACAGGCGTAAAATGTCATCTTTGTCGCGTTTGCGGAAAGCATCTTCCAGCCAGTGCAGCACGCGATAGATATGCCATTGGACAATGCCGTGCTTTTTAAGCGTATCTTCCGAAAATTTGGCCACGGCTTTTTCCCATTCACGCGGCACATTGTTAAACGGTAATTCCCCGTAATGGTCAATATCGATGTAATGGCGCGGTGCTTCTTCTTCTATAGCATAGCGCCTCTTATCCGCACTTACGGCATTTTCCGTCACATAACTGATGTGGCTCTTGTAAAAGCCGATCATCTCCGGGGGCAAGGTAAACGCGGCCACTCTGTTCATGCGGTGGTGAGCCCAGAATCCCCATGCATCAGCTTCTGATGGGCATAAGGCAGCCATCAACAACAAGAGGACTGTCCAACGAGTTATGTGACTCAAATGAATCAAGATGGGCTGTTTTTGTTTATCCCGGTTGTTGTAATGTGCGTTACACCGCCTGACAGGGTGAATTTCATGGCCTCTGTAGACGACATATTGTTTAGTATTGTAACTTGCTCTTTGTTGATAATAAAAAGATTGCCGGAAAAATTGTAAGAATGTGGTAAATATACAGCCACTTTATCGTCAAGGCCAAATGAAGAAAGTTGCCTTTGTGTTAGGAAACCGATCTTCTGCAAACCGACAGATGGGTTGATATTCACAAGAACCGGTTGGTCGAACTTTTTCTGGTCGCTTACAAAAGCTGAAAACAAATCCTTTAACGAGCTATACAGCAGACTGACAAGCGGTATACGTTGAATAACAGTTTCAAGGGAGTACATGACAGGCCGCAATAGGAATGATGAACACAAATAGCCCATCAATACCAGAAAAAGCAACATGGTGATCAGGCCAAGGCCCCATATATGGAAGCCCAATAAATTTTCCAGGAAGCGATTCACTACTGAATCGATGGCATTCATGAGCACATAAATGATGTAAACAGTGAGTGCCAAAGGCGCAAATAATAAAATGCCTTGAAACAGATACGTTGTTAGCTTTCTCATTTTCTTTATTTTTATGTGGTTTTGAAATGCAGCGTGTATTTGGTTCTGAATAGATCGAGATTTGCCAGGACTGACAATGAGCATCAACGATCTCCTACGAGTATATGAAATATCTAACGAATGAAAGGGGATTCTCTACAAATTCCGGGCTTTTTTCTTTTCCAGCAAATATTGAGGCCGTCCATAGCCAGCTTTTTCCGGATCTTTTTGTTGGCCTGCATCTTGATGATCATTTTCCCATTTTGCCAAGTAAAGGGGCAGGGCTTACTCAACCAATACGATTGGAGTGTTACAGGCAGCTATCACCCTGGCAAGGTCATTCAGCATAACAGTAAATTCAATGGGGCGCTCATAAAAAAGCCCGCCCATTTTGGAGAAGTTTCCTTTGCAGCTCAAACCAAGGGGTCAGCTCTTTGGCACCAACTTCTTAACTATCCTGAGAGCGGCCTGGCTTTAATTGGCGGCTCTTTTGGTAACCGGGATGAACTGGGCTTTGGTTATGGAGCCATACCTTTTGTCAAATTCCGGCTTCACGATAGTAAAATTGCCCGGTTATTTTTCAGGATGGGTATTGGTGTTGGTGTTGTTACTGAGCCCTATGACGCACTAGAAAACCCAAGCAACAACGCTATTGGATCTAAGGTGAATAACATTGCTCAGTTTGTATTTGGCGTTGATTGGAAACTTGATCAATACTGGCATCTGCGTGCAGCTGCATCCTACACGCATTTTTCCAACGGGCGCATTCAACATCCGAATTTGGGTGTTAATACACCAGCAGGTGTTGTAGGGCTTCGCTATCATTTTAAATCGTAAAAGGTGCTATGGCTGCCATTGAACGCAGACCGCCAGGAGGCCCTAAATACCCCGTTTATATCGGTTCCGCTTTTGTTTCCTGGAAGACCGGTCATACCAACCGGCTTTTTGCAGGTACGACAGTGGAATACCGTACGGGCACGTACGATTTTGTGGTCATCCAGGAAATTTTTGAGCCTGACAACAGACGCATCAAATCGTATAATGCATCAGTCTTTTTCGGTGATGAGTTATTGGTTGGTGATGTAGGGCTTTCAGGACGTATCGGCTACTACATTTACAATCCCATCCTCCAGGGCGCCAATATTTACGCCAAGCTGGGTATAACCTATTACGTGCCGCTTCCTTTTCTCGGTCAACATACGCAATATACCGTAGGGATCAACCTGAAATCGCACTATGCTGTGGCCGATTATATTTCGCTTTCCACCGGCTTTGCATTTTAAGGGATGCCCTGCCGTTTCATACCCTCCCTGCCGCTAAGAATTACTCCACCATCATTGGCAAGTAAACTTTTTTATAGGGCTATTTGATGACATGGCTATTCAGGACCAATCTTGAAAAACCATACAAATCCAAACTGAGGCGCCATCTCACAAGATAATATCGTACCTTTGTCCCGAAATTGAGATGGTAAGATGATCCCAATGCATTCATACAATCAAACACACTCATCCTTTAGTATCCCTCCGTTCAGTATCCCGGCAATCATGAAGGCCCTTAACATACTGTTCACGGAAGGAACAGTATGACTCAAACACTCCATTTCTATCATGATTCGCTACAAATTTTCTACACAAAACAACCGGGAATTTGCACGTACCCTGCGCCAACGGGTCAATGCTTACTTCAAGGAGAATAACATTAGTCGCAATGCCAATAGCCAAATGGTCGGGAAATCCATTTTGGCTATTTCAATGTTCGTTGTGCCATTTATCTTCATTATTTCGGGCTATATTACCTCCATCCCCGTTCTTTTTGGTCTTTGGATGCTCCTATGCAAAAAGCAAGGGCGTCAACTTCCTGATGGGGCTTTCTGCCTATTTGATTGGCGCCAATCCCAAAAACTGGCAAATCCAGCACAACGTGCTCCATCACACTTACACCAACATTGAGCATGCTGATGACGACATTGCACCACGTTTTGTGATGCGCTTCACGCCTCATCAACCCCGCAAATGGTTTCACCGCTTTCAGCATATTTACGCGCCTTTATTGTACGGTATTTCCACTATATTCTGGGTGTTGAATAAAGATTTTACCCAACTGTACGGTTATTACAAAGAGAATTTGATCAAAAAGAAGGAGCTCCGCAAACAAATGGGTATTAACGCAGTTCACAAATCGCTCTATTGGCTCATTATCCTGGGACTGCCCATCATGATCCTCCCTTTTCCTGCCTGGCTAACCATTCTTATGTTCCTCAGCATGCACTACGTGACGGGCATTATTCTCACACTTGTTTTCCAGACTGCCCATGTGATACCCGACAATCGCTTTGTGCTGCAGGACAGTCAGCAAATTGAGGAAAACTGGGTGGTTCACCAAATGCTGACAACAACCAACTCGGCCATGAACAGCAAGTTCGTGACCTGGTTTACCGGAGGCCTCAACTACCAGGTTGAGCATCACCTCTTTCCCAATATATGCCACGTGCACTATCCCAAAATTGCCCCTATTGTGCGCCAAACGGCAGAAGAATACGGCATTCCTTACCAAGCCCATCCCCCTTTTGGCGCGGCAGTAGCTGATCACTTTCGTTTGCTTCGTCACCTTGGACAGAACAATTCGCTGGAAGCCGCTTAATCAGCATCTATTTTTTCATTTTACTAACAAAACCGAATGGACAACAACGAGAACAAACCGAAACGGAAGCGATTCAAACGAAATACCCGACCGACTCAAAACCACGGCAATCAAAACCGTAAGAAACATCAGGGACGTGGTCAACGCCCCTCTGTCGATCAATACATCGAGAAAAACCGCGCCACAAAGCCGGAAAAGGGCTATGAAACGAAGCACAAATTCAGCGATTTCGATTTACATGACAGCCTGAAGACAAACATTGCCCGCAGGGACTATGAAACGCCCACAGAAGTACAGGATAAAACCATTCCGGAAATTCTTACGGGTAAAGATTTGATAGGGATAGCAGGAACGGGCACCGGTAAAACAGCAGCTTTTCTCATCCCTGTCATCCAGGATTTGATCAACAATCCGCATAAGGAAACCACTCTTATCATAACACCAACACGGGAGTTGGCCAGCCAGATCTTCGAGGAGTTCAAACAGCTCACAAAAGGCATGAAGCTCTACACTACCTGCCTGATTGGTGGGGCGAGCGTAGGCCAATCGATCAGAGACC